>JADLFL010000057.1 GCA_020845575.1 Acidobacteriota bacterium
GATCCTCGGCCGTGAGGATGCACTCGTCCTCCGTGTTGAGCCGGTCGAGCAGCGCGTACAGCGTGGAGCTCTTGCCGCTGCCCGTCGGGCCCGTCACGAGCAGCAGGCCGTTCGGCAGATCCGACGCCTCTTCGAGGAGCGTCTTCGTCTCCTCGTCGACACCGAGATCGCCGAGATCGCGCCGCTGGCGCGCGCGGTCGAGCACGCGCATCACGACCTTCTCGCCGGAGATCGACGGCACGAGCGAGAACCGCAGATCGATGGGCCGTCCCCACACGAGGTCGTACCCGATGCGCGCGTCGATGGGCGCCGTTGCCGTCTGCAGCGGCACGTCGGCCATCGCCTTGAGGCGCGCCGTCACAGGTTGAATCACCGACGGCGGCAGGTCGTGGAGCACGCGCAGCGCGCCGTCCACGCGCGCACGCACGCGCAGCCGCCCCTCGGCGGGCTCCACGTGGATGTCGCTCGATCCGGCTTCCACGCTGCGTGCGATGGTCTGGTGGACGAGCCTGATGATCACCGGCTCGCGCGCCAGCAGCTCGAGCCCCTGCTCGCCCTGACCGAGGGTGTCGCGCGTCCTGTTGGCGAAAGCCGCGGCACCCTCCACGTACTGCGAGAACGGCGTCTCGATGGCGGCCTTGTACGCCGCTTCCGCCGACGTGAGCGACGCCTCGCCCATGTAGGCGAGCGTACGCCCCTTCAGGGACGCCGCGTAGTGCTTCGTGAGCGCGCCCGACACCGCCGGCTCGGTGGCCAGCAGCGGCACCACCTGGCATCCCGAGAGCGACTCCAGACTGCGACGATAGCGCGCGTCGGTTGGGTTCAACAGGCAGACGTGCAGCCTGTTGACCTCCATCTGCGCAGGGAACGCGAGCATGTCCAGCCAGACGTTGGCTGGCACGAGCGTGTTCACACGCTCGAGGAAGTCCGGATAGACGGTCATCAGCGACGGGTCGACCGTCTTGATGCCGGTGATCTCCTCGAGCAGGAGACGGACGGCCTTGTCGGTGGCCAGCGTGAGCGACAGAACCGCGCCGGCGAGCGTACCGCCGCGGGCGTGCTGGTACACGCGCGCCGCCTCCACGCGCGACGCGTCGAGCGCGCGCGATGACACGAGCAGTTCGCCGAGCCGGGCGTCGAGCTCGGCGTCGGTCACTCGCCGCCCCCCTTCAGCGCCGTGAGGCGCTCCTGGGCGGTCGCCTTGCGGGCATCACTGTCTGGCAGCCAATCGACGGCGCGCTGATACCAGCCGATGGCCTCGACGGGCCTGTTGCGCGCGTCGAACTGCCGCGCCTTGCGGTAGGCATCGTCGCCGGCTTCGGCCATCTTGGTTCGCGCCGCCGCGGCCTCATCGGCGGCGCCGGCTCGCTGGTAGGCCGCCACGGCACGCGTCCACTCGCCCTTCCCCTCGAGCGCGCGGGCCTCGTCGAGCGCCTTCTGTCGAGCGGCGGCCTGTCCGTCACGCGCTTGCGCGAGCAGGCTGGACGCGTCGCGGAATCCGGGCTGCTGAGCGAGCACGGCCTGGAACGCACGCTCGGCCTCGACGAAGCGACCCGCGTTGAGCGCGCGCCGGCCGTCCTCGTAGCGCGAGACCACGGCAGGGTTGTCCTTCGGCTCGGTCGTCTGCTGCCGGCGCGCACGGGTGCCGGACGTCTGCGCCTTGCCCGCGGGTGGTTCTTCGACAGGCGGCAGAGGCGGTTCCTCGACAAGGGGCGCTTCGACCGGTGGTTCCACGGCGGGTGGGGGGTCGACGGGCGGCGGCGTGACGACAGGTGGCGGCTCTGGCTCCACGTCGGCGACCACGCGCGGCTCGACGGGCCGATCCAGCACCAGCTTCCACGCGGCCGCGGCCACCGCGCCGATCATCGCGAGGAGGAACAGCACCAGGATGATCGGATTGACGCCCTTGCGTGCCGGCTTCGGCTTGACCGCCGAGCGCACCACAGGCGCCGGCGCGGGGGGCGGCCCCGACGCGGGTACCTCCACCTTGCCCGGCATCAGCAGCGTGAGATCGGGTGATGCCGGCACTTCCGCGGTCACCGACACGTCCGACGACACGTCGGCCGTCACGTCCGGCGGTAACGGCACCGGCGGCGGAACCGGCGTGTGCGCGGGTGCGTGGTCCGCCACGTGCACCGGCGGTGGCGGCGGCGGCGGCGCAACGGGATGGTCCTCGTGGAACACGAGCCTGTAGTCGCCGAACAGCACCTCATGCCCGTGCTCCAGTACCAGCCGGTTGACGCGCTGTCCATCCTTCCAGCTGCCGTTCTGGCTGTTCAGATCGATGAACAACCAGCGGCCGTTCTCTTCGCGCAGTTCGGCGTGGAACCGCGACACGGACTTGTTCGGGTCCAGCAGCGTGATGTCGTTGGTCTCGGAACGCCCCATCCGCCAGTCGCGGTGGCCGGGATCGAACTCCGTTTCGATGGCGCCGTCGCGCCAGATGATCACCTTGGGCATTCGATATCTCTCCGCGCGCTACCGCGTGGCGCGCTGGCGCAGGCGCGCGGCTTCCGTGCGCGCGCGGGTGTTCAGGGCCTCGGTCTCGAGCGTGAGCGCCTGCACGGCTTCCCACTGTTGTGCGGCCTCCTCGAACTTGAGTTCCTCATCGGATCGTGCGGCGGCCGCCTGCAGGCTTCTCAGCCGCAGATCGCGCTCGCCCATCACGCGAAGCACGAGACGACGCGCCTGCTCGTGCTTGGGGTCTCGGAACAGCGCGCCATGGAGCAGACGATACGCGTCGAGCAGTCGTCCGTTGCGATACGCGAGGTTCCCTTCGTCGTACAGCCACTCGACGGGCTTGTCCTTGGCCGCGAGTGCCTGCTGCTCGATCGCCTGTGCCTGCGGAGAATCGAACGGCGTGATCGTGGTATCGGGCGGCAACGACGGATCCACCGCCACCGCCGTCGACGCCATCGCGGCCTGCTGCTTCGGCGCCACATAGACCTTGTAGACGACACCGAGGGCCGCGACCATCACGAGCAGCGTCAGCATGCCGGTCAACGCCAGCCGCAGGCCCTTGTTGGGCGGCTTGACCGGGGCGCCGGGCAGGCTCGGCCTGGCCGACTCGTGCCCTTCCACCTCGAAGACGATGCGTTGGTCGCCGATCTGGATGACGTCGCCCGCCGACAACTGCGCCGCGTGGACGGTGAGGCCATTCACCGTGAGCCCGTTGGCGCTGTCCTGGTCTTCGATACGGACGCCGCGCGGCGACCACGAGACGAGCGCGTGCCGCTTGGACACGAAGTGCGACGCGAGCACGATGGTGTTGCTGGCATCGCGCCCCAGGGTGATGGAACGCCCCGGCTCGAGCGCATAGACCAGTTCCTCTCCATCGGGGCGCTGCACGACGAGGCGGGACGCAGAACGATCGTGGGAAGCCATCGGGTCTCTCTCTACCTCATCGCGCTGTGAGTGTCACGCGCACGTGCCCCGACGCTTCGCGGCGGAGCGAGATTGGCGCGGCGCCACTGAGGGGGACCGACACCTCGGATCCCGCGGGCATGCCGAGCGAGCCAAGTCCCTGCACGACGGCGTTGCGCAGCGGACCATCGAGCACGTCGAGCAGGTGCCTGCCTTCGGCCGACGACCACCCGCCGGCGCTCGCGCTCGCGGGGCCGTGTGCGCTGGCGGCCGCCACCGTCAGCGACGGCGTGACCTCGAGCCAGGGCGGACCGGAATCGACAGGCGCCGGTGCGGCGTAGACGTCGGCGGAACCGGCGTCGGCTACCGGACCAGCCGCCATACCGTCGCGTCGTTCGAGCAGGTAGGCCACCACGCCCGGCAGGCGTTCGAGCCCGGGGACGAGGTTCCCCTGCATCACCTTGGTCGACGCGCCTGACACCGCGAGTTCGACCTGGCGCGTGAAGTGCTGCAGCGTCGCACGTGTCTGGCGCTTGATCAGCATCGCCGCGACGACGGCCAGCACCAGCGTGACGAGCAGCGCCACGATGATCGCCAGCCCGGCGTCCTGCGCGGACGGCCGCGCATACCGTACCCACGCGATGTACATCCCCCCGCCGGCGGGTGCGTACGCATCGGCGAATCCGTCGACGCGGTCCACGCGCGGGGCCGTCACGTCGCGCCAGCCCGTTCCGACCCCCGGCAGCTCCGTGAACGTCCGCGTCGCGACCGACGAGGGGGCCACGGCCACGCCCGTCGAGCGCTCGAGCACCATGGCGCGCTCGACACCCGGCTGCGCCAGCACGGCCTCCATCACCGCGGAGTCGACGATCGTGGCGCGGGCGGGATCGACCCCGGCGGCGAGCCATCCGACCAGCGTGCGTGCCTGCCGCTGCGCGAGCGCGTCAATCGTGCTGCTCGACGAGGACACCAGAGGCAGCGCGCCGAGCAGCACCGCCAGCCCACCGAGCGCGACCGCCGCGAGCGTGACGAAGCCGCCCCACGAGAAGCGCGGCGTGGCAGCGGTCGATCCCGCCACCGCGGCGACGGCAGCCGGCGAGGCGGCGTTGGCCGCCGGCACGGGTGCCGGCACGGCGGCGGGCATGTGGGGCGTCGTGGCCGTGACGGGCGGCGGTGCCGCCACGACGGGTGGCGGAGCCGCCGGTGGTGGCGCCATCGGTGGTGGCGGCGCGACGGGCGGCGGGGCGTACGCGGGCGCGGCGGCCGGTGCGGCGGGCGCCGGCGCCGGCAGGACCGTGGTCCTGTCCGACGTGTCTCCCGGCGCGGGGGCCGCGGGTGCGGCAGCGGGCATCCCGATGCTGCCCGGGACGATGACGGCCGTCCTGTCATCGGCACCCGGCGACGCCGGGCGATCGACGGTAGCCGTCACCTGCTCCTCGAAGCGGATCTGCGCGTCGCCGACGGTGACCACGTCACCGGGCTGGAGATCGGCCGCACCGAGCTTCCGGCCGTTCACGAGGATGCCGTTCCGGCTGCCGAGGTCGGTGACGCGGGGCATGTCGCCCGTGGCGTCGAACTCGGCGTGCCGCCGCGAGATCTTGGTGTCGGCGAGGCTGATGTCGCACTCGGGGGCGCGGCCCACCGAGAGCCGGCCGATGAACAGCAGTTCGCGCTCGCCCTCGGGCGTGACGACGATCAGACGACGCGTGCGCACGGGAGTCCTCAGAAATCCTGGTAGATGAACTTGAGGGCGATGGGCGCGATGACCACCAGCAACACCGCCGGGAAGATGAACAGGAGCATCGGGAAGATGATCTTCTGCGTGGCCTGCGCGCCGAGTTTCTCCGCGCGCTGGAAGCGCTCCGTACGCAGGAAGGACGCCTGCGACTTCAGCACCTCGCCGATCGACGCACCCAGGAGATCGGCCTGGACGAGGGTGGACACGAACGCCGAGAGCTGCGGGATCTCCAGCCGCGTGGCCATCGCGCGCAGCGCCTCCGATCGCGTGGTGCCGAGGCGGATGTCGTTGAGGACGGCCGTCAGTTCGTCGCGCAGCGGCCCGGACAGGCCTCGCTTCACCAGGCGTTCGAGCGCGATGAGGAACTCGAGGCCAGCTTCGACCGACAGGGAGAGCACGTCGACGGCGCTCGGCAGGCTCCTGATGATCGCCTGTTCGCGCGCCTTGCGGCTGCTGCTCAACATCGCGTCGGGGATGAGGAACCCCAGCGCAGCGACCAGAAGGAAGATGGCCGGATTGCGCACGGGGGCGAACAGGATCGCGCTGCCGAGGGGCACGACGATCGCCATGAGGATCTTCATGCCGATCAGGTGATTCATCGTGAAGGTGTCGCCCCAGCCCGATCGCGCGATGGCCACCGCCGACCGCTCGCGATAGCTGGGCCACTTGACGGCCTTGGCGGGCCCGGCAAACGCGGCGATCAGCGGGAAGAAGACCTTCACCGATGCCGGCGCGCCCTCGGGCACCTCGCCCTTCGGCGGTCCGCCATCACGGGCCCGCTGTCCGCCGCCGGTGCTGCCCACGAGCAGCCACACCGCCGTGAACGCACAGATCATGGCCAGCCCCAACGTCAGGAACAGCATCAGCGCCTCACTCCTACTGGGCTCCCACCGCGTCGCAGTCGTCGGTCCGCACGCAATCGGCCACGTCTTCCACGGTCTCGCGCCACGGCTCGAACATCCACAGCAACACGATGATCCCGATCGCCGTCATGATCCCGGCGATCATCAGGTACTCCGTCGTCGTCTGCCCGCGCCTGCCGCCGGATGAAATCCGGCGGCCACGCCACCACCCCGCTCCAGGCCGGGCCCGGAGGGCCGGCCCTACCGGTTGAATCCGGTTGCCGGTTGCCGGTTGCCGGTTGCCGGTCATACGTCAATCTGCACCAGCTTGATCATCAGCCAGAGGCCCATCAGGTCGAGGGCCGTGATGATGGCGAGGATGATCCAGCCGAGGAACGTGTTGAACAGCGGGGCGGTGTAGGTCGGGTCGATGAACGAGAACAGCATCAGCATGCCGGGAGGCATGAGGCACATGATGAAGCCCTGCGTCATCCCCTGGGCCGTCATCGCCTTGATCTTGCCCGACACCTTCTTGCGCTCGACGATGGTGTTGGCCACGACGTCGAACGTCTCGCTCAGGTTGCCGCCCGTCTCGCGCAGCGTCAGGATCGAATCGACCATGATGCGCGCGTCCTCGAGCGGCACGCGCTCGGCGAACCGGCGGAGCGCATCGTCCATGAACCGTCCGAGATGGATTTCCTTCACGACGCGCGCGAGCTCGTCGGCGATCGGCGGCTTGGTCTCGCGCACGGCGAGTTCGAGCGCCTGCTGCAGGCTGAGTCCGGCCTTGAGGCCGTTGGACATCAACCGCAGCGCGTCGACGAGCTGATCGTCGATCCTGTCGATCCGCGCGCGCCGCCGCCACAGCACGAAGACGCGCGGGACGAAGTAGCCCAGCAGGCAGAGGAACAGCGCGAAGAAGATTCGGCTCGCCAGCATGTTGCCGAGCAGGAAGCCGACGAGCGCCCCGCCGACCGTCATCGCGGTGATGAAGAACTGCGCGCGTTCGATGGTGATCGCCTCGAACATCGCGTCGAACTCGTCGACGATCCAGCCGCCGTAGACGCGCGTGTGGCGGCGCCACCATCCGCCGACGGCCTCGCCACCGCCGCTCACGAACAACGCCGTGGCAACGAGCAGTACGCCGAGGCCTCCGATCTTCAACAGCAGCATGGTGGAGGTCATAGCGTCTGGTGGAGGAAAATCTCCTCCGGGACCTGGATACCGAAGTTGGGAAGGTTCTTCACGAACGCGGGCACGTGCCCGGTGGGCCGGAACTGCCCCGTCGCCTTGCCGTCTGGCGTCATGCCCGTCTGCTCGAAGCGGAACACGTCGCGTGTCACGAACTCGTTGCCGTCCTGTCCGCAGATCTCCGTGACGTAGGTGATGCGTCGGCTGCCGTCCTGCATGCGCGACTGCTGCACCACGAGCTGCACGGCCGATGCAATCTGATCGCGAATCGCGCGGGCAGGCAAGTCGAGGCCCGACATCAACGCCAGCGTCTCCAGACGGCTGAGCGCGTCGACGGGCGTGTTGGCGTGGAGGGTCGTGAGCGAGCCGTCGTGTCCGGTGTTCATCGCCTGGAGCATGTCCAGCGCCTCGCCGCCACGACACTCGCCCACCACGATGCGATCGGGACGCATGCGCAGCGAGTTGCGCACGAGATCGCGGATGGTGATCGCGCCCTCGCCTTCGATGTTCGGCGGCCGCGATTCGAGCGACACCACGTGCTCCTGCGGCAACTGCAGTTCGGCGGCGTCCTCGATCGTCACGATGCGCTCATCGTCGGGAATGAACGACGAGAGCACGTTGAGGAGCGTGGTCTTGCCAGACCCCGTGCCGCCCGAGATGACGATGTTCTGGCGTGCGTGGACGGCGGCCCCGAGGAACGTCGCAATCTGTTCGGTCATCGATCCGAAGCCGATGAGATCCGGGATGTCGAGCAGCTTCTTCGAGAACTTGCGGATCGTGATCGCCGGCCCGCGCAACGCGAGTGGCGGGATGATCGCGTTGACGCGGCTGCCGTCGCGCAGGCGCGCATCGACCATCGGCACCTTTTCGTCGATGCGCCTCCCGAGGGGCGCGACGATGCGCTCGATGATGCCGCGCAGCTGATCGTTGCTGAGGAAGCTCACGTTGCTGAGCGTGAGCTGGCCCTTCCGCTCCACGTACACCTGGTCGATGCGGTTGACCATGATTTCGGTCACCGCCGGATCCTCGAGCAGATCCTCGAGCGGACCGAGACCGAGCGCTTCGTCCATCAGCTCCTTCACGAGCTGACGACGATCCTGCCGCCCCGCCTCCACGGCTTCCTCCTGCACGAGCGCGACGAGCTTGCCCTCGACGCGCACGTGCATCTCCTGCCGCTTGACGGGATCGTGCAGGTAACCGAGATCGCCCTTGCGGAGATCGATCTCCTCGATCAACCGGCGCAGGATGCGCAGCTTGAGATCGCGGCGCACATCGGACGGCACGGTGGCGTGTCCCTCGCGCGCCGCTTCCGCTCGATGCCTGAACGCGCGCTGGATGAACGCGCGCGACAGGTCCGCGAACCCCGCCGAGAGGTCATCATCGGGCCGCATCTCGATAAGCGTGCGCCCCTTGGTCTCGGCCCACGTCACGACCTCTGGCTTGTCGGCCAGGTACATGAGGACCGGTGGCCCCAGGTGGCCTGCCGGGCTGCCGGTATACGCCTCGGTGGTGCGGTTCACGCAGAGCGCGAGCGCCGTGAGGGGCACCTGGGCCCCGCGCAACAACCCCAGCAGGTGACCGGCCCGTGCAACGCCCTGCGGCATCGGATCGACAACGATGCACACCTGATCGGTGCGATCGATGAGGAACGCTCCGATGTCGCCCGTGAGCCACGACAGGTCCATCACCAGGTAGTCGAAGGCCTGGTCGAGCACCTTGAACACCTGCTCGAGGACGCCCCGGTTCAGCGCATTGGCCTGGACGACGTCGTTGACCAGCGAGAGACACGGCACGCCCGACGGCGCCGACATCAGGTACGACGTCAGGAACTCGGGCGTGAGGCGGTCAAGGAGCGGCAGCAGGTCGCTGACGCTCTTGTTGCGCGGTAGTCCCATCTTCGCGCAGCCATCACCGGGGCACGGGCCTGACGCGTCGAGGAACAGCACGCCGCCGCGTACCTGCTGCAGGATGCCGACGGCGAGGTTGGTCGCCACGAACGTCTTGCCTGCACCGCCGGATCCCGACGTGACGCCGATGACTTTCAGTCGAGCCATGCGCTCAGGGCTGCGTCGCCGCGACCAGCGCGGGTCTGAAGACGACGAGGATCTGCGTCTTCTTGGTCTTGTAGTTCCTCGATCCGAACAGGCTGCCGAACACCGGCACGTACTGCAGTCCCGTGCCGCGTGCCCCCGGCACGCTGTTGGCCGCCTGGGCACCGCGCGTGGCCTTGCCCATCGCGCTCATGCCGCCGGCGATCCCGGGCGCCGCGAGCAGGTCGTTGCCGGACACGGCGAACGGGATGCCCTCGGTGGTGTTGAACGAGTAGCGCGACCGGCGCCACACGTCGGGGTCGTAGAGGTTGTATTCGAGCGGCACGTTCGTCTCGACCTCGACGGCCGTCACCAGCCCGCCGCGCGTGCCGGGCCGCGGCCGGACCGTCAGGCGGATGCCCGTGTCCTTCATCTCCTTGGCATTCTTCTGCTTCGGATCCATGGCCTGGCCGCCGATGAAGATCTCTCCCTCGCCACCGATGGGTGCCGACACGCTGCCTTTGTACAGGCTGCGCCCCGACGGCTCGACGCCGCTGCCGTACCCGCCCGTCTTGAACTGCACGCTGGCCTCGAAGAGCTCGAGATCGTACTCCACCGCCGTGAACTGCGGCGCGTCGGGTCCCGCCGGCGTGGTGCCACCAGGCCCAGGTCCCGTGGGGGCGACCGGACCGGTGGTGCCATACATCGGCCGGGTCACGGGCGCCACGAGGCGGACCGTCGACTGGACTTTCGCCACGCGCGCCAGGTTCGTGACGGCGTTGAGCTCGTCCTGGCTGGCCACAGTCCCCGTGAGCAGCATCTCGCCGGCCAGGGTGGAGATCTCGACGTTGGGATATGGCGCGAGCAGGCGCTTGAGGTCCGCCTCACGCGTGAGCGCGTCGCGCGTGGTCACGATGAGCGTGATCTCGTGGCGCAGCACCTTCTTCTGATCCCACACGTTGAGCGTGGTGCGGCCCGGCTTCTTGCCGCGCAGCATCAGTTCCTTGCGGCCGGTGACGGGCTCGTAGCCGGCCGTGGCCGGCGATCCGAGCACGATGTCGCCCATCGCATAACCGGGCGACCACGTCGTGACCTCGTTGACGTAGATCGTCAGCTCCTCCTGCGTGACCTGCGCCGAGATCCGGCCCGGCAGGACCAGCAGGGTCAACGCGACAAGGACGACGGGCACCACCCGGAGCGCGAGAGGGAAGAACATCGTGCCTCCTCCTAGAAGAGACCGCGGCCGACGTCGCGGAACGACTGGATTGGCTTGGGCTTGGGCTTGACGGGGATCGGGACCTTCAGCAGGCCCAGTGGATCGAGGAACGGCAGTTCCACGACGGTGTCGTCGAGCGAGGACCGCAGCGAGAGCGTGAGGTCGCCGACGTTCTGGGCGAGGATCAGTTCCTGCACCACCTTCGGCTCCACGAGCAGCGTCACGGTCCGCAGCGTCCGTTCGCGCTGCGGCGGCTGCGCCGTGCCGCCCGACGCGGCCGTCTCGTTCTGCACGCGCTCGCGACGCAGTTCCTTGTTGACCGCGACGACGAACACGTTCTGGAGCATCGTGCGCACCTCGGTCCGCTCGTCGGCGTAGACCACGCGGCCGTTCTGCGTGCCGGTGGGACGCCCGAACTCGAACGTGCCGAGGATGTCGACGAAGTTGCCCGGCCTGATCAGGCCACCGACGCCCGTATCGTCGGTCACCGTGATGGCGACGGCGCGGCGCCCGCGCGGCACTTCGAAGGACAGCGCCTCGGCCCCCGCGTCGGCGAGCATGCTGCCGCTCACCTGCGTGCCGGCGGCGATGGGCACCACTGCCACGCGACCGGCGACTTCCTCGATGGTCGGGAACGTCTGCGGCTGGCGGTACTTGCGTGGCACGGCGATGCGCTGGATCGCGCCCTGGTCGATGGCGGTACCGGCGGCGATCGCCGCGCGCGTCACCACCACGTTCTGCATGTCCACTTCCTCGTACAACTGGCGTTCGAGGCCGCGGACGTAGACGTAGACGAGGAACACGGCCAGCAGGCCGAGCACCAGGGACAGGAGGAGTTTCGCGCGACCGGACATAGGGAGTATCGATTCAGAGAACAGGTTGGAAGCCGTCGACCGAACGGGCGGGCGTCGGCCTCAGTCATCCCACGGGCAGTTGCCGAACACGCAGGACATCGCGCACCCCACGAAATCGTCCATGCAGTCCTGGATCTTGTTGAGTGTCTGCACGGCACTCTGGGCGTCCTGGAGCGTGCCCTTCAGCCCCGTGATGTCGATGGCCGCCGCCTCGCCGTTGTACATGAGCCAGCCGAAGTAGTCGCCCGAGCCGAGCTCCTCGATGCCCGAAAACGCCAGATCCCATGGATCGCCGGCGTTGAGTCCGCCGCCCGCCTTGGTGCGCTTGCAGGGCGGGCTCGACGGCATGCAATTGCCGTCGGGATCGCCGTGCTGCTCCACCCAGTCGCTGTAGATCCGCAGGTCCTCGTCGAGGTCGCCCTGGAGCAGGCCCACGCGGGGCACGGAACTGGCCGAGGGCACGCCGTGGTTGGCCGCCCAGATCACCTTCACCGTCTCGGCGTCGTACTTGGTGCTCTTGTTGTTGTACTGCCAGAACCCGCTGAGCATCTGGCCGTGGACTTCCTGAATCGTGCGGCCGACGCTGCGGTTGGTGAGATAGAGCTGGAACGTGACGGCAAGGAACACCGCCGCCATCGAGGCGATGATCATCGTCTCGATGGTGGCCTGTCCGGCACGCGAGGTGAGATGGTCAGTACGCAATGCGGCGCCACTTCTCGAAGATGTCGTCGTAGGCCGCGCTGTTGAACGCGGCCATCGGCGCGAAGTACATGGCCGCCGACGTCAACGGCTCCATCTTCACGCGGTACTCGTCCTCGGAATTCTCAATCTCCCCGCCGACAGGCTTGGCGTGCGCGGCCGCCGTCATCGCGGGAATGGCATCGTCGCCGAAGACGTCGAACGGATTGAAGATCGCCCGTGTCTCGGGCGCCCTGACGACCCACACGAAGGAGATGGTCTCGTCGGACTTCCTGTACCACTTCACGTAGGTGTACGACGCGGGACAGTACCCGGTCGGGAAGCACGGCACGACGTAGTACACCGTGTTCTCGATCGGCTCCTCGTCGACCACGCACGGGAGCAGGAAGAAGGTGCTGTCGAGGAAGGGTTGATCGGTGCAGACCGTGGGACGCGACTTGGTGAAGGGCACCTCGTCGCTCACGGTGTCCGAGCCGCTCGAGAGGAATCCCAGCCGAAAGCCTTCGAACCATTCCAGCTGCTCGCCGGGGAACATGTCGTGCGCGTTGTAGTAGGTGACGCGCGCGGCCTCGTCGTAGGGGATCTTCGTGTAGCCGATCTGGATCCCCATGTCGACGAAGTTGATGATGGTGGTGCCAACCTCGAAGATGGTCTTCATGACGCCATCGAGGCCGAAGAAACCCGCGACAGGCACGCCGATGCTCGCCACGGGTTCGATGTCGTGCCGCCAGCCGTTGACCTCGGCCAGGCCGTTCATGGCGATCGCCATGTTGGTGGCGCCCGTCCACGCGCCGGCGTCGGCCAGGACCTGCAGGCCCATGCGGCGGTTGATCGCCTGACCGACGTTGACCATCGTACCGACCATCACCGTCATCAGCACGAGAAAGCACAGGAAGAACGGCGTGGACTGGCCGCGCTCGCTAGTCATTGTCGCCACCACTCGGCACGTCGCTCTGGTTGTTGGCCGGCGCGAAGGCCACCAGCTCAATCCCGCCGCCGTCGATCAACTCGTAGATCGGCAATCCGAACGGCACGCGCGTGCGCACTTCGTACCCGGTCGTGAATCCCTTGATGGTGTACTGGACCTGCACCTCCTGCTCACCGCCGTCGGTCGCGAACCAGTTCAGATTGTCCATCACGGCCTGCGCCGCCAGCTGCGGACTGTTGCCGACGACAGCCGCCCGCGACGCGGCAAACGCGGCATAGTTCAGCATGTACCGCGTGATGGCGAACATCACGAGATGCATGAGGCCGAAGATCATGAGGAGGAGGAACCCCATCATCATCATCGCCTCGAGCGTGGCCTGGCCGCGGCGCGCCGAAGCGCGCGCGGCCGGCCGGTGAGGAGCACGCACGGACGTCAGGTCGGAACGTCCGGCTACTGGTCGACCGTGG
Source organism: Acidobacteriota bacterium (assembly GCA_020845575.1). Classification (NCBI taxonomy): domain Bacteria; kingdom Pseudomonadati; phylum Acidobacteriota; species Acidobacteriota bacterium. The sequence goes on from JADLFL010000057.1 coordinate 13,329, forward strand.
ACTTCTTGTCCTTCGAGGCGCCGACCGCGTCAGCGGCCTTCTCGGACCAGCTCGAAGCCGCCGGCTTCACCGTGTCCCAGAAGAAGAAGATGAAGGCGATGAGAATCACCGCCGCCATGATGCCGACGATCATCAGGTATTCGGTCGGCGTCTGGCCTTCCTCGCGGCGCAAGCGCCGCGCGCTGATGTTGCGTCGAATCGTCCGGATCATGCCGCTGCTCGTCGTGGTCGGTTCCATACGTGCGTTCTCCCCGGCCCTCACTCGGGCCACTAGTGACATTCAACGTCCTCTTCGGGCTCAACGAACTCCGGACACTTCGCCGGAGGGGCAGCTTCATCTCGTGGCGGGCTCGACAGGTGCAGCACCATGTGCTTGACCACCCGCACGCCGACCAACTTCATCGTCGGGATGATGATCGAGGACAGGACGATCAGCATCGCCGTCAAGAGGCCCGCGATCATCAGGTACTCGTTGGCCGTCTGCCCCCGCTCACCCTCCCGCCCCCGGCTTGCCCTGAGCGAAGTCGAAGGGGCCTGCCCTGAGCGAAGTCGAAGGGTCACAGCCCCACCGTGCGCACGGCGCGCGCCAGCATCCTGACCGCAGACACCAGGACCGGCTCGAACATCCCCGTCAGGATGATGGCCACCGCCGTGAGGATGCCGGCCACCATCAGCCATTCGACGGCGACCTGCCCCCTCCCACTCCCGGCCGACGCGCGCGGCGTTCTGCAGCGGTGGATCGTCACGGGTTCGACTCTGCTCGACTGACGCGGATCATATGCACTTGCGTCTCACTGTCCAGCTACAAATCTGTATGGCGCCTGTCTCACCAATTATTCGCGCACACCTGTAATCACCCAGCCCCGCCCCTGGCGCCCCAGATCGAACACGAACGTCCGCCGGATCGAAAGGCTCTGGTCCGGGGCGTAGGCACCAGTGGTGCCGGCCTGTACGAGCTGACAGGACGCCGTGGCGTGACTCCCGTCAACCAGGAGCACCCGGCAGGTCGAAAGCGTCAGCGGTGCGGAGAACGAGCTCGTCACGCGCCGCAGGTGCACGTCGTCCACGGCCGGCCACACGCGGCGAATGCCCGACGCGTGGGCGGTGTTGCGCGCGGCCACATAGGCCCGCACCAGAGCCACGCCTTCTTCCTGGGGCGGTTCGGTCTGCGCCGGCGGCAACTCAGACTCGCGATGCTCGACGGGCGGGCGGGACGGCGTGTCGCTCACCGCCACCGGCGTGTCGCGGACGACGTCGCGCGGTGGGACCGTCCGGGCGATGGTGGTCACCGGTGGCGGCATCCGGTCCGCCACCACACGGGAGTCGCGCGGCGGCACCACCGCTGTCTGCACCAGGGTCTCCGCCTCCCGCGCACGCGCCACCTCCACGTCGCCACCCGTGGGAGGCTCCTGCGGCGTGTCCGCCGGTGAGTCGTCCTGGCGGGCCGGCGTCGTGTCGACGACGAGCCCCTCCGTGGTCCCTTCCTGCTCGGCGAGCACCGCAGTGACGGTCGGCTCCACGGTGCGGGTGAACAGCCCCGACATCGACACGAGCCCGAGCGCGCGCCCGACGAGCATCGCGGCAAGCAGGCACATGGCCAGCACGCCGAGAATCGCCACGACGATGACGGCGACAGGCAGACCGGCACGCGTGGCAGGTACCGGCGCCGAAGCGGCGTTGGCGGCCACGGGTGGCGGCGCCGCCACGGGCGGCCGCGATGGCGCAGCCGCCCGTTCGCGGGCGGCGTGGATGGCCGCCGAATCGGCTGTCGCCCGGCCGGCACCCACCACGGGTGGCGCGCCGGCGTTCGGTGCCATCGGCGGCAGGGCCACGGGCAACGGCCCGTCGTTCCCACGCGCCGACGGCAGGGGAAGCGGTGGCGGCGTCATCGGAGGCGCGGCAGCCGGCGGCGCGGGCGCACGGCTCGGTGCGGGCGGCATGGCGACCGCCTTGAGCGGGGCGACCACCGTCTCGTCCAGCGACGGCACGAGCGCGGGCGCATCGCGGCGCGCCTGCGTCGTGGCGGCCAGGTGCTCGAGCGCGATGTCCTCTTCGGTCTGTGTTGCACGCGCCGGCGCCGCGGGGGTCGGAGATGCCGCCGACGGAGGTGGCGGGTGGATCGCCCGCATGGCGGGCGCCGGGGGTGGTGTCTGGACGCCAGCCTGAGCCTGCGTGGCAGCCCCGGTCACCGGACGGGTCACCGGCAGGGTCACCACCATCGTCACGTCGTCGGAGCTGGCCTGCATCGCGCGACGGCGCGCGCGGGCCAGGTCCTTCCGCATCGCCTGCAGGTCCTGATAGCGATCGCCGGGCTGGCGCGCCATGCTGCGGGCGATCACGCCCGCCAGGTCCCTGTCGATCCCCGGCACGAGCTGCGTGATCGGCGTCGGCTGCGCGGCGAGCACCTTCTGCAGGACGTCTGCAGTCGTGGACCCGCCGAACGCGCGACATCCCGAGAAAAGCTCGTACATCACGAGACCGACGGCGTAGATGTCGCTGCGCGCGTCGACCTCGGCACCTTCCAGTTGCTCGGGCGCCATGTAGGCGGGCGTCCCGATCAGCGTCGGCGCGTCGAATTCGCGCGACTCCCGGTGCGACACGCGGGCGATGCCGAAATCGAGCACCTTGACCAGCCCGGCCCTCGTGATCATGAGGTTCGCGGGCTTGATGTCCCGGTGGACGATCCCGCGCTGATGGGCGTACCCAAGCCCGTCGGCCACCTCGTCGATGATGTCCAGCTTCCTGATCGCCGAGAACGGCACGTCGTCCCGGATCAGCGTGGCCAGCGTGTCGCCATCGATGTACTCCATGGCGATGAACAGCTGTCCGTCGTGGTCCCCCACGTCGTAGACCGTGACGACGTTCGGGTGCTGGAGACGGCCCGCCGACTGCGCCTCCCGCATGAAGCGGCGGCGCAGGTCCTCGCCGTTGACCCGGAGGAGTTTGAGGGCGACGTGGCGGTCGATGACGGGGTCGCGCGCGAGGTACAGGACGCCCATTCCGCCCTCGCCGAGCAGGCGTTCGACTTTGTACCGACCGATCTTTGCAGGGAGGGTGCCCATTGAGCGCTCCTAGGGACTAACGTTGCCTGGCGCGAGGGTGAACAGCGCGCCGCCTTCCCGGGAGACGCGAAGCGGTAATCCGTGCTCCGGCACGGGGCGTAATCGTTTACAGTACCGGACTGACGCCACGTGGACGAGCTTCCAGCACATATCGGGCCTTACGAAGTGCGAGACCGCCTCGGCCACGGCGGCATGGGCATGGTGTATCTGGGCTTCGACCCGATGCTGGATCGCCCCGTCGCGATCAAGGTGCTCAAGGTCCCCGACGACGAGACCCGGCGCCGTTTCCTGCGGGAAGCGCGCCTGGCCGCAAAGGTCCATCACCCCAATATCGTCAGCATCTACGCCGTCGGTGAGCACGAGGGCAACCCGTACCTCGCGATGGAGTTCATCGCCGGGCGCACGCTGGCCCAGATCATCCGCAACGGCGACACGGTGCCGCTCGCTCGCAAGGTGCACTGGCTCTCCGAGCTGTGTGCGGGACTGGCACATGCGCACACCAGCGGCATCGTCCATCGCGACGTCAAGCCGTCGAACCTGCTGATCGCACACGGGACGGGCACGCTGCGGCTGGTGGACTTCGGCATCGCCCACGGCAACGAAGCCTCGGGCATGACGATGGCCGGCATGGTGGTGGGGACGCCGCAGTACATGTCGCCCGAGCAGATCACGGGGCAACCCGTCGACGCGCGCAGCGACATCTTCTCGGTGGGCTCGGTGGCCTACGAGCTCCTCACGGGCCGGCAGGCCTTCGGGGGCGACAACCTCTACCATGTCTCGCGCCAGATCGTAGGCGAGGAACCGCGCCAGATCGAGAGTTTCGTGCCCGACGCGCCGCAGGCGCTCGTGCGCACGATCATGAAGTGCCTCCAGAAGGAGCCCGACGCGCGGCCCGAATCGGCGCGGCTCATCGAGCGCGAGTTCCTCGGGATCGCCCGCCGGCTCGACCCCGATCACACGCTCGTGGTGTTACCGGCCGAGCCCACGGTGGTGTCGTCGGGGGCCGACAGCACCACGTCGCGCCGTCAGATGCTGAAAGATGCCGAGGACGCGATCGAACAGGGCCAGATCACGACGGCCAGCGATCTGGTCCAACGGCTCGAATCGGTGGGCACGTCGCCCAATGCCGACGTGCAGCAGCTCCGGCAACGACTCCATGGACGACGGCTCGAGCTGCGCATCCAGGACGCCGTGATGCGCGCCGAACAGGCGTCGCAGTCGGGCTCGCTCGAAGAGGCCGAAAGCGCCATGGCCGCCCTGTCCGACATCGCGCCGCGCCATCCGGCGCTGGTCGCGCTCCGGAAGGCACACCAGGAACGGCTCGATGAACGGCAGGTCGCCGCGCTGACCTCGCGGGCCAGGCTGGCGCTGCAGCACGAGAAACTCGACGAGGCGGCCGCCCTCATCGCCGAGGCCCTGGCCCTCGATCCGGATTCTGGCGAAGCCCTCGCGGTGCAACAGAGGCTCTCCGACCGCACCCGTGCGCAGCGGATCGCCCGCATGGTGGCGCAGGCGAGCCGGGCCCTCGAGAAGGAGGATCCGCTGGCGGCCCGCCGGGCGATCGAGGCGCTGACCAAACTCGATCCGTCGCACCGCGACGTGGAGCGGTTGCAGGGGCGCCTGGCCGCACTCACCGCAGATGCCGCCGAGCACGCCGGGCGCACGCCGACGTCTGCAACGCGCCCACCTGCCGCGCCGCCCTCGCGGCAACCGGCGGCTGCGGCCGCAGCAGCACCTGCCGCACCGGCCACGCCACCTCCCGCAGCAGCGACGACAGGACCGTCGTCGACACAAGCGCCGGCACCGGCGCTGGATAATCTGCTGATCCGCCAGCCCGTGTCGCGCGTGGACGTCGACGGGCCCTTGGCGCCGTCCGGGGGGGCGCCGTCGAATGTCGTGGGCGAAGCGACGAGCCGGTCACCCCTGGTGGCCGTGCTGGTGGTGCTCGCGCTCCTGCTCGGGGGCGGTGGTGCCTGGTTCGCGTTCATGCGCGGGTCTGCCACACCGCCCGAGCCTGCAATCCAGTCGAACACCGACACACCCGTAAGTGGCGACACGCCCGGCACCGTCACGCCGCCGCCTGGCAGTGAGGGGACGACGGGTACGGAGCCGCCGACGTCAACGGCGAGCGGAGACGCGAAGGACGACACCGAAGCGGTCGTCCCGCCGCCGACGGGTACGAAGATCGACGTCTGGGCTGCCGCACGCCAGCACGTCGCCGCCGGCCGCTTCGACAGGGCGATGGCAGCCATCGACGAGGTGAAGGGCGAACCCGCGCGTGCCGTGCACCAGGAGCGGACGCGTGTGGTCGACGCCGCACGCCGCACCGCGCTCGCCTCACGCCGCGTGGCCGACGACCTTCGCCGGTCCGCCGCGCCGGAGTACGTCCTCGGGGCGACCAGCCAGGCGCAGGCCGATCGCGATACGGCGGCGGGCCGCCTCTCGCAGGCGGTGAGTGCGTACGTGGAGGCGCGCACGCACTTCCTCCAGGCGATGCAGCCCACCGAGCGAGCGCAGACGCAGACGGGCGGCACGATACCCACCCCGCCGCCTGTCACGACCACGCCGTCGGGCACGACACCGGGGGCGCAGCCGCCACCAACGCAGAACACCTCGCCACGCGTGGATCTCTCGACGTGGTCGAACGAAGAGGCGCGTGCGACGATCTCCCAGTTCTGCGGTGCGTATCTCGCCCGCGACCTCGGTCTGCTGAACCGTCTGTGGCCCAACATGAGCCCGGCGTGGCGCACGGAGTTCAAGGAGGCCTTCTCCACCGAAGGCGAGCTCGTGTGCGTGTTCGAGAGCGTGACGATCGTCCGGGCGACAGACGAGTTCAACGCCGTCACGCGCCTCCTGACGCAGCTCCCCGGCGCCGCCCAACGCCGCCGCAACCTCACCCTGACCCTCGTCCCCGCCCGCGACAGACTGGTCATCGGCAACATCAGCGTGAAGTAGGAGCCGACGACCGGGAACCGGGCGACCGGCGACCGGCGACAGGCAACCGGTTGTCGGGGTTGGACGCCGGGCATCCGGTGGGACGAGTGTAGGGGCACCCCTTGTGGGTGCCCGATCCGACGGCACAGACGCAGACAGCATTTCCGACCGGTTGCCCGTTGCCCGTTGCCGGTTGCCGGTTGCCGGTCATCGCATTTCAGCGAGTACCATGCCCGCATGTGCGTCTGGCGTGGGCTTTCACGGTTGGTGTTCGTTCTGCTGCTGTCGTCTCTCGCGAACCCCGTCGCGGCGCAGACGACGGGGATCGAGTACGTCGTCTCCATCCCGCATCCCGAGCAACGATGGCTCCTGGTCGACGCGACGTTCCCGTCGCGCGCGGGACAGGCACTCGAAGTGCGGATGGCGCGATCATCGCCGGGCCGTTACGCGACGCACGAATTCGGCAAGAACGTCTACAGGTTCGAGGCGCTGGACGCGGCCGGCGCGGCGCTGGCCGTCACGCAGGTCGCCCCCGCGCACTGGCGCATCGCGGCCACCGGCCCCGCGGTGCACGTGCGCTACAGGCTGTTTGCCGATCACGTGGACGGCACGTATGCGGCGGTCGACCGCACGCACGCGCACCTGAACATCCCGGCGACGTTCGCCTGGGCGCCGTCACTCCAGCAGACGCCGATTCGCGTGCGCCTCACGCAGCCGCCCGACCTCGCGTGGCGCGTGTCGACGCAACTCTTCCCGACCGGCGATCCGCTCGTCTTCACGGCACCGAACCACCAGTACTTCATGGACTCGCCGATCGAATTCAGCGATCACGCCGTGCGCGAGTTCACCGTGGCGCGCCCGAGCGGCGCGCCGGCCCGCATCAGGCTGGCCGTGCACCATCTCGGGACGGACGCGCAGGTCGACGCCTTCGCCGCCGACGTCGAGAAGGTCGTGCGTGAGCAGGCCGCGGTCTTCGGCGAGATCCCGGCGTTCGACACGGGCACGTACACGTTCCTGATGGACTACCTGCCCTGGGCGGATGGCGACGGCATGGAGCACCGCAACAGCACCGTGTGCACGTCGAGCGCGACTCTGGCAGACGCGGCACCGCGGCTGCTCGGCACCGTGTCGCACGAGTTCTTCCACGCGTGGAACGTCGAGCGCATCAGGCCGGCGTCGCTCGAACCGTTCGACTTCGGCACCGCGAACATGTCGGGCGATCTCTGGCTGGCCGAGGGCTTCACGAGCTACTACGGCGTGCTCACGATGATCCGCGCCGGCTTCATCGCCGCGGATCAGGGCGTGGAGCAGCTCGCGGGATACGCCAACGGCGTGCTCCACGCGCCGGGCACGCGGTTCAGATCGGCGGTGGACATGAGCCGCCTCGCGCCGTTCGTGGACGCGGCCACGTCCGTCGACAGCACCAACTGGGAGAATACGTTCGCATCCTATTACACGTATGGCGCCGCGATCGGCCTCGGTCTCGACCTCACGCTGCGCGAGCGGAGCAACGGACGCGTGACGCTCGACGACTTCATGCGTCAACTGTGGAAGGTCCACGGCGTTCCGGGCGGGAAGGCGCCCGGTTACGTGACACGGCCGTACACGGTGAAGGACGCCGAGGCGGCCCTGGCCGTCGTGAGCGGCGACGCGGCCTTCGCGGCCGACTTCTTCACGCGCCACGTCCTCGGCACCGAGGCCATCGACTACGCGCGGCTGTTCGCCGCCGTGGGCTACGCGCTGCGCGAGCGAGGGACGCCACCAACGCTCGGCCCCGTGCGCCTCCAACAGCGGCAGGGACGCATGGTCGTGGCGGGCAATACGATCGAGGGCAGTCCGCTGCACACGGCAGGCATCGGCAGCGGCGACGCCATCACGTCGCTCGCCGGCACCGCCATCACGCAGCCCGGCGACTTCGAGCGCATCCTGGCGACGCAGACGCCGGGGACCGACGTCGCGGTGGAGTTCGATTCCCGAGGCGAGCGGCGGACCGTGCCGGTGACGGTGCAGAAGAACAACCGCCTGGAGGCCGTCCCGTCCTCCCCGCGCACGCCGGAACAGGACGCCCTCCGTACGGCGTGGCTGTCATCGCGGAGGCCGTCGTAGGGACCGGGTCCCTACGGTGCTTGTCTGATCGCCGCGACCCGTCCCGCCATCGCCTTGACACGATCGGGGTGGTCGGCGGCGATGTTGCGGGTCTCGCCGATGTCTGTGTCGAGGTCGTACAACTGCGGCAGTGGATCGTTGGCGAGTTCGGTGTTGGTGTACTCGTTGCGCCTCGGCCCCTTCGACGGCTCGATGTACTTCCACCGGCCCTCGCGCAGCGCCAGTCCACCTGCGTGCTCGACGATGTGATCGCGGCCCACGGGATCCTCGCCGAGCAGGGCCGCGAGCTGGTTCGTGCTGTCTGCCGCGTCGCCTTGCGGTACCGATTGCTGCGTGAGCGCGGCAAGTGACGCCACGAGATCCACCTGCGACACGAGCGCGTCGCTGACGCCCCGCTTCACGCGCGCCGGCCACCGGACGGCGAACGGCACGCGCGTGCCGGCTTCGAAGCGGCTGTACTTGCCGCCGCGCAGCGGCCCCCACGGCCTGTGCGCGCCGAGTTTCTCCACCGCCTGATCGACGTACCCGTCGTCGACGACGGGCCCGTTGTCGCTCGTGAAGATCACCAGCGTGTCGTCGGCGAGCTTCAGGCGGTCGAGCGTCTCGAGCACCTGCCCGATCGACCAGTCGGCCTGCAGGATCGCGTCGCCGCGCGGGCCCATGCCCGACTTGCCGACGAATCGTTCGTGCGGCACGCGCGGGACGTGCGGATCGTTGAGGGCGAAGTAGAGGAAGAACGGCTCACGCTGGTGCTGCTCGATGTAGGCGACCGCCTTGCGCGTGAACGTGTCGGCCATGTCCTGGTCGCGCCACAGCGCGGCCTTGCCGCCCGTCATGTACCCGATCCGGCTCACGCCGTTGACGATGGTCTGATCGTGCCCATGACTCGGCCGCTGCGTCGTCAGCAGTTCGGGATGGGCCTTGCCCGTCGGCCAGTCGCCGACCGGTTTGGTGTAGTCCACGCGAATCGGATCCGTCGGATCGAGCCCGACGACGCGACCGTCTTCGACAAAGACCGTCGGCACGCGATCGCCGGTGGCCGCCATGATGAAGCTGTAGGCAAAGCCAACCTCGTTGGGACCGGGTGTGATGCGCGCGTTCCAGTCGGGACCGTCAGGTCCGCCGAGCCCGAGATGCCACTTGCCGACAACACCGGTCTGATAGCCGGCCTTGCGCAGCATCGCGGGCATTGTCGTGCGCGCGGGATCGATGATGAGCGACGCGTTGCCGGGAAGTACGCCCGTGCCCTGCTGGCGCCACGCGTAGCGGCCCGTGAGCATCGAGAACCGCGACGGCGTGCACGTGGCCGACGTCGCGTACCCGTTCGTGAACCTGACGCCCTCGCGCGCCACGCGGTCCATGTGCGGCGTCGAGATGGCCGTGGCGCCGTACGCCGACGTATCGCCGTAGCCCAGGTCGTCGGCGTAGATCAGGACGATGTTCGGACGCGGCGCCGGCTGCGCCTGCACCATCGACAGGCAGCAGGCCAGTAGTACCGGCAAGAGGCAACGGGCAACGGGCAACCGGTTGCCGGTCGTCGTCATTCTTCCCCCATGTAGGGGTAGCGGTAGTCGGTGGGCGGGACGAACGTCTCCTTGATCGAACGCGGGCTCACCCAGCGCAGGAGATTGAGCTTGCTGCCGGCCTTGTCGTTGGTGCCCGACGCGCGCGCGCCGCCGAACGGCTGCTGGCCCACCACGGCGCCCGTGCACTTGTCGTTGATGTAGAAGTTGCCTGCCGCGTTGCGCAGGTGCGTGTACGCCTGGCGCACGGCGCGGCGATCGTCGGCGAAGATCGCGCCCGTCAGCGCGTACGGCGACGTCCTGTTCACGATGGCCATCGTCTCGATGAACTGATCGTCGGGGTAGACGTAGGCCGTCACGACGGGGCCGAAGATCTCCTCGCAGAGCAGACGCGCGCCGGGATCCTCCACCTGCACGAAGGTCGGCTGCACGAAGTAGCCCACCTCGTTCGAGGCGGTACCACCGCTCAGGACGGTGCCCGTGCGACGGGCCTCTTCGAGATATCCGCCGATCTTGGTGAACGACCGCTGATCGATCACCGCGCCCATGAAGTTGCGGAAGTCGCGCACGTCGCCGACGCGGATGTCGGCCATCATCGCGACGATGCGATCCTTGACCGCGCCCCAGAGCGACTGCGGGATGTAGACGCGGCTGCACGCCGAGCACTTCTGCCCCTGGAACTCGAACCCGCCCCTGACGATGGCCACCGCCAGCGCGTCGACGTTGGCCGACGGGTGCGCCATGATGAAGTCCTTGCCGCCCGTCTCGCCCACCATGCGCGGATACGACCGGTACTGGTCCACGCGGCCCGCCACGGTCTTCCACATGTGCTGGAACACGGTGGTGCTGCCGGTGAAGTGCACGCCCGCCAGTTCCGGATGGTTCAGCACGACGTCCGAGATCGCCACGGGATCGCCGGGGACGAAGTTGATGACGCCTGGCGGAAGACCCGCGGCCTCGAACAACTTCATCACGTAGTAGTTGCTCAGCATCGCCGTCTGCGAGGGCTTCCACACGATCGTGTTGCCCATCACCGCGGGCGCCGCCGTGAGATTGCCGCCGATCGCCGTGAAGTTGAACGGGCTGACGGCGTACACGAAGCCTTCGAGCGGACGGTAGTCGGTCTGGTTCCAGACGCCCTTGTCGTTGACGGGTTGCTCGGCGTAGAGATCCTCGGCGAACGCGCAGTTGAAGCGGAGAAAGTCGGCCAGCTCGCACGCGGCGTCGATCTCGGACTGGAACACCGTCTTGCTCTGCCCGAGCATCGTCGCCGCGTTGATCGTGTCGCGCCACGTCGTCGAGAGGAGTTCGGCCGCGCGGAGGAACACGGCAGCGCGATCCTCCCAGGCCCACCGGCTCCACTCTTCACGGGCGGCCAGCGCCGCGTCGATGGCCTGCTGCGCCAGTGCGGGGGTGGCCCCGTGCCATGTGCCGAGCACGTGCTGGTGCGCGTGCGGCATGATGCAGGACGCCGTGTCGCCGGTGTGGTGCGGCGTGCCCCCGACGATCACCGGGATATCAACCTGCTCGGCGGCCATGCTGCCGAGCCGCGCCTTCAACGAAGCGCGCTCGGGCGAGCCCGGCGCGTAGCTGCGAATCGGTTCGTTGACGACGGCCGGCACCCGGCGCCGCGCCGCAAGACTGGCCACGGGGGAATCAGACATGACGAGGAGTGTAGCTAATGCCCCCTCGTCCTGTCCCACTTCGGGTCGCCACCCCGGGCGTTGCCGGGGAGCGTCTCCCAGGGGTCGGCGATGAGGCCGTTCTGATCGTAGACGACCTTGCCGTCGCGGACGGTGAGCTCGCACGACAGGCGCTGGCTCGCGTTGATGCGGCCGCCGGCGGGGTCCACGAAGCCGAAGCTGCCCTTCTCGAGCCGCAGCACGGCGACGTCTGCCGGGGCGCCCACCGACAGGTGCCCGAGCGACTCCAGCTTGATCTCGCGCGCGGGATTCCACGTCGATTGGCGGATGACGTCCACGAGCGGCACGCCCATCGCCATGAACTTGCCCATCACGTTCAGCATGTCCTTCATCGCGGAGTTCATGCTGCTCGTATGGAGGTCGGTCGAGATGGAGTCGGGCACGAAGCCCTTCTGCACCATCGGGACGGCCGCCGAGTAGCGGAAGCTCGCGCCGCCGTGGCCGACGTCGAAGATGATGCCGCGCTTGCGGCCGGCGACCATCGCCGCGCTCGGCCCCTTCGCGGCTGCGTCGAACTCGCCGCGCACGCCGCCATACATGTGCGTGAAGATGTCGCCCGGACGCAGGTACGTCATGAACAGGTCCATGAGCGTGCGACCCGCGCGCACGTTGCCGCCGAAGTCGATCATCACGGGGATGTCGGCCTTCCGCCCCGCGATCACGGCCTGCTCGTACGGCTTCCAGTCCTTGCCGTTGTAGTGCGCGCTCTTGACGCCGACCACGACGCCCTTGTGCCGGAGCGCCATGGCGGCGGTGGCCTCGCCGTCCATGTCGTCGGCGTTCTGTTCGATCGGCCCCGATCCCATGCCGTTGCCGACGATGTTGAGGAACGCCGTGACGCGCGTCTTCGACTCGTCGATGATGCGGCGCTTGAAGTCGGGGAAGTTGCGCCAGCCCGACGTCCCCGCATCGGACACCGTCGTCACGCAGCTGCGCAGCGTGAAGCCGTCGGGGAAGACGCTCCAGTCGCCGCCCGCGTAGTCCTTCTGCTTCTCGCCCGGGAAGATGTGCACGTGGATGTCGACGAGTCCCGGCGTCACGAGCAGCCCTCGCGCGTCGACGGCCTTGAGCGCGCGCGCGGCGGGGATGTCCACCGCGACCTCGGCGACCTTGCCGTCCTTGATCGCGACATCCCGCACGGCATCGACCCCGTTCTTCGGATCGATCAGGCGGCCGCCCTTGATGAGGAAGTCGAAGTCGGGAGCCTGCTGCGCCGCCAGAGGCGCCGCCAACAAGCCGACCACAGCCAGCACGACAACGTTGCGCATGGGGGACAACATATACCAGCCGGGCACCGGGCACCGGGCACCGGGCACCGGGCACCCTTCGACTCGCTTCGCTCGGTCAGGGCACGCACCGCGAACGGCCTCATCCGCTTGTGACAGACTGGGCGCGATTCACCCAGCATGACGCCCCTCGAACAGTCGTATCGCACGGCCCGCCGCGTGACGGTGGCCGGAATCGTGGTCAGCGCCGTCCTCGCCTGCGGCAACATCGCCGTAGGACTGGTCGAGCGTTCAACGTCCGTCCTCGCCGCCGGATTCGAGTTCGCCGGCGACGTGCTGGCCTCGACCATCGTGCTCGTGGCCATGACGGTGGCGGCCAGGCCGGCCGACGACAACCACCCGTACGGGCACGGCCGCTTCGAAACGCTGTCGGCCTTCATCGTCGGCGGCATCCTGACGCTGGCCGGCATCGCGATCTGCTACCAATCGCTGCAGGCCGTCACGGCGGCGCATCCTCCGCCCGGGAAGATGGCCGCGATCCCGCTCGTCGCGGCCATCGTGCTGCGCGGCGGCATGTCCGCCCTCAAGTTCGGCGTGGGCCGGCGCCTGCGCAGCGCCGCGCTCGTGGCCGACGCCTGGAACGATGCCGTCGACATCCTGTCGGCGACGGCTGCCCTGGTCGCCGTCGCCCTGACGACGTACGACCCGCAACGATTCCTGCCGGCTGACCACTACGGCGGGTTCGTGGTCGGCGTAGTCGTGGTGGTAACGGGGCTGCGCGTCGCCCGCGATGCGTCACTCGAGCTCGTCGACTCCATGCCGGCATCGGCGATGACCGACGAACTTGCCGCGCTGGCCCTGTCGGTCCCGGGCGTGCTCGGCGTCGACAAACTGTTCGCGCGAAAGACGGGGCTGCAGTATCACGTCGACATGCACATCGAAGTCGATTCCACCCTCAGCATCGGCGACTCCCACGCCATCGGTGGACACGTGCGATCGACACTGAAGCGCGAAGCGCCCTGGGTGGCGGACGTCCTCGTCCATGTCGAACCCGCGCACGTCGATCGGCGCCCCGGGTGAGTTACCTTCTCCGCATGCGTCTTGCACTCGGGCTGGTGATCGTGGGGATCGTGTGTCCGTCGACGGCACTCGCGCAGGCTGTCGATCCGCGTGGGGCGGACCTGTTCGTGGCGCATTGCGCGACGTGTCACGGGGCCGACGGACGGGGCGGCGAGCGTGGGCCCGACATCGTGACGGGGCCGCGCAATCGCAACAGGACCGTCGCCGCGATTCAGTCCGTGATCAAGCAGGGCATGCCCGGCGGAGGCATGCCGCCCATCGCGCTCGACGAGGCGCAGGCGACGCTGGTTGCGAATCACCTGCGGACGCTCGCAGCCGACGCATGGGAACCGCCCACGTGGCCGCGCATCGGCGCGCAGGTGCGCGGCGGCGCGCGCGTCGAAGGTCTCGTGCTGAACGAGACGGGCTCGCACCTCTATCTCCTTCGCAACGACGGCTCGCTGGCCAGGCTGCCGCGGCGCGACGTGACGTCCACAGACGACATGGGGCGCGTCGAGATGCCCACGCTCGTGCCTCGGGACCGTCCGGCGCCGGCGAATCCCGGCGACTGGGCGACGTACAACGGCGAGATCGGTGGCAACAGGCACACGGCGCTGGCGCAGATCACACCCGCCAACGTCTCGCGCCTTCGGCCGGCGTGGACGTTCGCGATTGCCGGTGCGCGCAATCTCAAGACGACGCCGCTCGTGGTCGACGGCGTGATGTACGTCACGGCGCCCAACGAGGTCTTCGCGATCGACGCGCGTACCGGCGCGCAGATCTGGCATCACCGGCGTCCACGTACGCCGGGCGTCATCGGCGACGCCGGCGGCGGCGTCAATCGCGGCGTGGCGCTCGCGGGCGATCGCGTCTTCTTCGTCACCGACGATGCGCGGATCGTGGCGCTGCATCGCGGCAACGGGCAGCCGCTGTGGGAGACGGTGATGGCCGACTTCCGCGCGCACTACGGCTCGACGTCGGCGCCGCTCGTCGTGGGCGATCGCGTGTATTCCGGCGTGTCCGGCGGCGACGAGGGCGTGCGCGGGTTCCTCGCGGCGTTCGACATCGCCACGGGCCGCGAGGTCTGGCGCGTGTGGACGGTCCCCGCGCCGGGTGAACCGGGATCGGAGACATGGGGCGGCCGTGCCATCGAGCACGGGTGCGCCGCGCCGTGGCTGACGGGGTCGTACGACGCATCGCTCGACACGCTCTACTGGACCACGGGCAATCCGTGCCCCGACTACAACGGCGACGAGCGCGTGGGCGACAACCTCTATTCCAACAGCGTGCTTGCGCTCGATCCGGCCACGGGCGCGCGGCGGTGGCACTTCCAGTTCACGCCGCACGACCTGCACGACTGGGACGCGGTGCAGACGGTCATCGTGGCCGACGCACGCTTCCAGGGGCGCACGCGCAAGCTGCTGCTCCAGGCCAATCGCAACGGGTTCTTCTACGTGCTGGATCGCGAGACGGGGAAGATGCTCCTCGCGCAGCCGTTCCAGAAGAAGTTGAACTGGGCTTCTGGCATCGACGCCGACGGCCGTCCCGTGCGGGTGCCCGGCAAGGAGCCCTCGTGGGGCGGCACGCTGGTGTGTCCGACGGTCGAGGGCGCGACCAACTGGATGTCGCCGGCGTTCAACCCCGACCTCGGCCTCTTCTACGTGCAGGCGCTCGAGCGTTGCACGATCTTCACCAAGTCCACGCGCTGGTTCGAGCCCGGGCAGTCGTTCTACGGCGGCACCACGCGCCGCGTGCCCGGCGAAACGGGGGGCAAGGTGTTGCGCGCGATCGACATCAACACGGGCCGCATCACATGGGAGCTGCCGCAGGTGGGCGACGGCGAGTCATGGGGCGGCGTGCTGTCGACGGCGACGGGCCTCCTCTTTGTCGCGGAAGACGATGGCCGCTTCACCGCCGTCGATGCGAAAACGGGCGCCCGTCTGTGGGAGTTCCCCGCCAACGCCTTGTGGCGCGCGTCACCCATGACCTACATGGCCGGCGACACGCAACACCTCGCGATCGCCGGCGGCGGCGTGATCTACGCCTTCGCGCTCCAGTAGGGTCCGGGCGACGGGCGTCAGGTCAGGTGGATGCGCGCAAGGCCCTGGCGAGACCGGTCCAGCACATGTCGAAGGGGACGGCGAGTTCGAGGCGGCGAAGTTCCTCCTCGGACAACTGACGACGGAAGACGCGGCGGAGATCGTCGATGAATCGCGCTTGGCGCTCCTCTTCCGACAGCACCCCGTCGGACAGGAGCTGACCGGCAAGGTGCTTCATCACGTCGAGGCGATCGAGCAGTTCGGCGAGGTGCGCGGCGACGACGGTCACCGGGCCGAAGTGGGTGAGGAACAGCGCCGACGGCTGCCACGCGAGGATCCGCGTGACGCTCTCGTGCCACAGGGCGATGTCGATGTCGGGAGGAGGCGTGGGCGGCATCACGCCGGTCATGGCTGCCGTCCTGCACCCGCCCGTGTCGCCCACGAACGCGATGCGCGACGCCCTGTGGAAATAGCTCACGTGATGCTGGGCATGCCCCGGCGTGTACGCCACGTCGATGTCGTGCCCGGCCACGACGATGTGCTCGCCGCCGCGCAGGATGTGCAGATTGCCCTCGGGGACGGCCATGAACTCGCCCCACAGCGTGTCCATGCGGTCGCCGTAGATCCTCGTCGCGCTGGCCAGCAAGCGCTCGGGCGACGCCATGTGCCGGGCACCCCGCTCGTGCACGTACACGCGACACGCTGGCCGGCGCCGCACGATGGTCCCCGTCGCCCCCGCGTGATCGAAGTGGATGTGCGTCAGCAGGACGGCCTCCACATCGTCGAGCGACAGCCCGCCGGAGGCGAGGTCGGCATCGAGCGCGGCAAGGTCGGTCGACGGCCCGGGGTCGATGAGCGCAATCCCCGACGGCCCCTCCAGGACAACCGTGGCAATCACGCCCGGCGTGCCCTGGAACCGGCCATCGGCATAACGCAGCTGATTGGCGAGGACAAGCATGGGGGATGGTAATGCCCGGCAACCGGTAATGGGCAACCGGCACCCGGAACGGCTTGTCCCTTCGGCATTCGGACCACGCCGTCGCAAACCGGGTGCCGGGTTGCCCGGTTGCCGGCCTCCGTATACTGGTGAGTGGACGCGGCGGGTGCCGGCGTCCACACGTTGATGAGTGACACACACCGGCAAACGGGCGATCTCGTCCTCGAACGGACCGAGAAGCAGGTCAAGGAGCCCGAGCGGTTCAAGGTCCTGTTGATCAACGACGACTACACGACAATGGACTTTGTCGTGGAAGTCCTGGAGACCGTGTTCCACAAGTCGCCGGCCGAAGCCTTTCGCGTGATGATGCAGGTACACACGCAGGGCAGGGGGCTGTGCGGTGTCTATACGTTCGAGGTCGCCGAGACGAAGGTCGAGGCAGTCCACGAACTGGCGCGCCAGAACGGGTTTCCGCTGCGGGCGAGCCTGGAAGAGGAGTAAGTCAGCATGTTCAGTGCCTCTGTCGAGTTGCTGCTGGGCGTGGCGTACCGTGAGGCCACCTCGCGCCGCCATACGCACCTCACGCTCGAACACCTCCTCTACGTCCTCGCGCACGACACGGAAGCCGAGCGGATCCTCGCCGCGTGCGGCGCCGACCTCCCACGCCTGCGGTCGGAACTCGACAAGTTCCTCCAGCAGAACATCGAGCAGTTCCCGCGCGGCGCCCAGAAGGAGCCCGAGCAGACGCTCGCGTTCAGGCGCGCGCTCCAGACGGCCGTGCTGCACGTGCAGAGCGCGGGCAAGAGCGAGGTGCAGGCGGGCGACCTGCTGGCCGCCCTGCTCCAGCAGAACCGCTCGTACGCCGCGCAGCTCCTCGAAGGCCAGGGCGTGACGCGGCTCGACGTCCTCAACTACATCAGCCACGGCATCGCCAAGGTGCCCGCGCCCGAGGATCCTGCGAGCGACGAACGTCCTGCCGCGGCGGGTCAGGGCGAGGAGGGGTCGTCGACGTCGCGGACGCCGCTCGACGCCTACGCCGTCAGCCTCACGCAGAAGGCACGCTCGGGCGTGCTCGATCCGCTCGTCGGCCGCACCGCCGAAGTGCAGCGCACGATGGAGATCCTCTGCCGTCGGCGCAAGAACAACCCGATGTTCGTGGGCGAACCGGGCGTGGGCAAGACGGCCCTCGCCGAGGGGCTCGCGCAGCGCCTGCTCCAGGACGATGTGCCGGCGGTCTTGAAGGACGCAGAGGTCTTCTCGCTCGACGCGACGGCGCTGCTCGCGGGCACGCGCTTCCGTGGCGATTTCGAAGAGCGCTTCAAGGCCGTCGTCAACGCGCTGGCGAAGCGGCCGCGGCCGATCCTGTTCATCGACGAGATGCACAGCACCGTCGGCGCGGGTGCGACAACGGGCGGCACGATGGACCTCGCGACGCTGATCAAGCCGGTGCTGAGCGCGGGCGACATCCGCGTGATCGGCGCGACGACGTTCGAGGAGTTCAAGCAGGTCGAGAAGGACCGCGCGCTCGCGCGGCGGCTGCAGAAGGTGGTGGTGGACGAGCCGAGCGTCGACGAAACGGTGACGATCCTCGAGGGGCTTCGCAGCCGCTACGAAGACCACCACAACGTGACGTACACCAACGGCGCGATCGAGACCGCCGCGAAGCTGGCCGGACGGCACCTGCGCGACTATCGCCTGCCCGACAGCGCGATCGACGTCCTCGACGAGGCGGGCGCCATGCTGCGCCTGCAGCCGAAGTCAGATGGCAGGGCCGGCTCTCCGGGCCCGGCCGCTGACGACAGCGCCTCGACTCCGATCGACACCGACGCGACCACGGATGCCGCCGAACCACGACAGATCGTCGACGTCCCGGAGATCGAGAAGGTCATCGCGCGCATGGCGCGCATCCCCGACAAGCAGGCGCACGCATCCGACAGAGAGCGCTTACGCACGCTCGAGGAACAACTGACGCGCGTGGTGTTCGGACAGGACGAGGCGGTGAAGGCGGTGGCGCGGGCGATCAAGCGCGCGCGCGCCGGACTCGGACAGCCCGACAAGCCGGCCGGCTGCTTCCTGTTCACGGGACCGACGGGCGTGGGCAAGACGGAGCTCGCGCGTCAGCTCGCGATCCATCTCGGCAACCAGTTCGTGCGCTTCGACATGTCGGAGTACATGGAGAAGCACGCGGTGGCGCGGCTCATCGGCGCACCGCCGGGATACGTCGGCTTCGAGCAGGGCGGGCTGCTCGTCGACGCGATCCGCAAGGATCCGTACGCGGTGCTGCTCCTCGACGAGATCGAGAAGGCGCATCCCGACATCTACAACATCCTGCTGCAGGTGATGGATCACGCCACGCTCACCGACAACACGGGACGCAAGGCCGACTTCCGTCAGGTGATTCTGATCATGACGTCCAACGCGGGGTCGCGCGAAGCGAGCCAGGCGCTCGTCGGGTTCAGCGGCAGTGCGAGCGGTAAGGGGGCCGCGGGCCGCGCGAAGCAGGCGCTGGAGCGCATCTTCAGCCCGGAATTCCGCAACCGTCTCGACGCGACGGTCACGTTCGGCTCGCTCACGAAGCAGACGGTCGAGACGATCGTCGAGAAGTTCGTGCTGCAGCTCGAAGCGCAGCTCGCCGAGCGGCGCGTGGCGATCACGCTGGAACCCGAGGCGCGCGCGTGGCTGGCCGAGAAGGGCTACGACCCGGTCTTCGGCGCACGTCCGCTGGCGCGCGTCATCCAGACGGAAGTCCGCGATCCGCTCACCGACGAGATCCTCTTCGGCCGCCTCGAACACGGCGGTCTCGTCACGATCGGCCTCGTCGACGACAAACTCACCTTCGACATCGTCAGCTCGCCGGCCCCCGCCGGCCGCGACACCGTCGATGCGTAGCGGCCAGAGCGCGGCGTGCGCGCGATCCTGATCCTGACCGCCATCGCTGTCGCGGTCCTGGCGGCGCCGTCGGCCGCCGCGCCGCCCTTCGACGCCTCGACGCTCGCGCCTCACGGCGACGCGCCGGTCGAAGCCATGCCGTACGCGTACGACCTCGCCATCCGGAGTACCGACGAGACGATCGGCGCCGACATCGAGGTCGCGATCCCACCGGCGGCGCTGTGGCTCGGCATCGAGGGTCTGGCCGGCGTCGCGCACGACGAGGACGGCCGTTCCGTGCGATGGCAGGGAGAGCTGCCGGCGGGCGAGACTCGCGTACGCGTCCACCTGCTCGCGGGCCGCGCGGCAGGCGGACAGATGTCGACGCTGCGCGTGACCCTCCGTCCATGGCAGGGCGAGCCCACGTACCTCTCGCACATGGCGGAGGTCGATACCCGGCCCGCACGCGCTGTCGTCAGCGTGGGCCGCATCGGCGTGTCTGCGGCAGGCGTCGCGGTGCTGGCCTGGCTGCTCGTCGGTGCGGTGACCTGGCTCCTGCTGCGCGTCCTGCGCCCTGACGCCGCGGCGTGGGTGCCGTTTGCCGTCGTGCTGCCGCTTGCCTTCCTGTCGTACTTCGCCTGGCTGGCGCGTGAAGACGTCCGCATCCTGCGGCTCCCGGCCACCACGTGCGCGGTGCGCGATCGCGTGCTCGACTCGCGCACGACCTCGTCGAACACGTCGCCGCGGCGCGGACCGCAGACGGTCTACCAGCCACGCGTCGCTGTGTCGTACGCGCGCTCGGGCGAGGTGGCGTACGCCCAGGGATTCGGCACCGACAGCCGGCTGTCGCGCGGTTCGTCGGTGGCGGCAGGAACGCCGCTCGCGGCGTTCACCATCGGCGCGACGGTGCCATGCGCCATCGACGATCGCGACCCGACGCGCGTCTATGTCGAGCGCGGGTTCGGGGGCGCGTATGTGTTCGCACTCATCCCGCTGCCGGTGCTGGCACTGGGCGTGTGGGCGGTGAGGATGCCGCGAACGCGGCGAATACGGAATACTGGCAGGAGCGCCAGATGAGGGAAGAGGGCATGTCAGAAGAACCCGTGAAGGTGGTCGACAGGCGGTGGTGGGCACGCGAGGCGTCAGAGGAGACGTCCGCCGAGGAGAGCGTCGCGTTCGACAAGCCGACGTACGTGCAGGAGCTCGAGCAGCAGCTCGCGGAGAAGAACGAGCAGCTGCAGGAGTACATCACGGCCGTGCATGAGGCGCAGCGCGAGTTCGACGCGATGCGCGCGCGCGTGCGCAAGGAGGCGTCGCGCGACGCGGAGCTCTCGCGGCGGGCCGTGTTCGCCGATCTGCTCGACGTGGTCGACAACCTCGATCGCGCGCTGGCCGCTGCGCGCGCGGCAGGCAGCGCCGACCCCCTCGTGCAGGGCGTGGACATGGTCCGCCAGCAGTTCCTGCACAAGCTCGCCGGCTATGGCATCAGCCGCATCGAGCCCCTTGGCGAACCGTTCGATCCCGAGCGCCACGAAGCCGTCACCACGGTGCCCGTCACCCCCGACTTCGCCGACGGCATCGTTGCCGGCGTTGCCGCCCCGGGTTACCTGATCGGCGAAGACGTCCTCCGCCCCGCCGCCGTCGCCGTCGCCTCCACCACGCTGTAGGGGCCGGACTTCCACCTTCGCCCGACCTCTCGCTCCGCGCTTCGTCGGGCTACGGCGGGACAGGTCGTCCGGCCCGCGTGATTCTGCCCGCTGTAGGGGCGACCCTTGTGGTCGCCCGTCATCGGCACGATCGTCGCCGCGGGCGGCCTCCTGCGCTACTCCTCACGCAGCGCCAGGAGCGGGTCGGTACGCGCCGCTCCTCGCGCCGGCACATAGGTGGCCGTGGCGGCGACGAGCAGCAGCGCCGCCAGCGCGACGCCGATGCTGGCCGGGTCGTGCGGACTCAGCCCGAACAACATCGACGAGACGACACGCGTGACGACGATCGCCGCCGGAATGCCGATCGCCACGCCGAGGACGACCAGTTTCAGCGATTCCCCGAGAAACATCCTCTCGATCGTCCCTGGTTCCGCACCGACGGCGATTCTCAATCCGATCTCGCGGCGTCGGCGCGCAACGCCGTACGCGAGCACACCATAGAGTCCGATGGCCGCGATCAACAGCGCGAGCACGCCAAAACTTGTGGATACCTGTGCGACGAGCCGCTCGACGACGAGCGTACGGTTGACGATCTCCCGGAAGGGCACGACATTGGCGAGCGCCATGTACCTGTCCACGGATCGAGCGACGCCAACCAGGTCTCGCATCACCGGATCCGGGTCGCCGGATGTCCGAACGGCGAGCCGCACCACGGGAGTGCCACCCACCTGACGGTAGGGGCGGTAGTACATCGGTGGCGAGTCATCTCTCAGATTGACCCACTTCGAGTCCTTCACCACGCCCACGACTTCCATCAGTTCCGCGGCTCGCGAGCGTGTTTCCCTGAAGAACCGCGCACCGAGCGGATCCGTTCCCGGCAGGAACCGACGCGCGAATGACTCGTTGACGATGGCGACCAGTGGCGCGCGTTCATCATCCGACGACTCGAACTCCCGGCCCGCGACCAGCGGCGTTCCCATGGCGCCGAGGAAGCCGGGCGAGATGCGCTGTTCGATGATGGTGGTCTGGTCATCCTCCGGTCTGGCACGCCCTGGAAAACCGACGCGAAACGCGACAGTCCCTCCGGATAGCTGGCCAACGTGACTGAACGCGGCTGTCTCCACGCCAGGCAGCGCGGCGACCCGGGTGCGAAGTTCCTCGATCAACTGGTCCCGGCGATCCTCCGCATAGTCTCTCGGGAACGCGATGTCGGCCACGAGAAGACGGTCTTCGCGGTAGCCGGCGTCCTGGCCACGCAGATTCTCCACGGTGCGGACGAAGACGCTCGCGACGATGAGCAGCGCCGTGCACATGGCGACCTGGCCAACGAGCAGGCCGCGGCTCAGCACGCTTCGATTCGGCCGTCCCGCCCCCGCGCGTGCCTTGAGCGCGGACGTGCCGATGCTCCCTGTACTGCGAAGGGCTGGCACGACGCCGAACAGCGCACACGTGCCGATCGCCGACACCACGACGAAGCCGAGCACGTGCGCATCCAGTTCGAATCGAAGATTCGGCAGGGCGATGATCTGTTCCGGAGGCAGGAACGCGAGAAGCGCCCCGCTGACCCAGTACGCGACGCCGAGGCCGAGCACCGCCCCCAGCGCTGTCAGGAGCACGCTCTCGGTGACGAGTTGGCGGACGATACGACTCCTCGACGCGCCGATGGCCGCGCGCACGGCGATCTCGCGTGCCCGGGAGTCCGTCGCCGCCAGCATCAGATTCGCAAGGTTTGCGCACGCAATCAGCAGCACGAGCGCGGCAACCAGGGCGACCAGCAGCAACGGGCGATAGAGGCGAACGCGCAGCGTCGAATAGCCGGTAGCACCAGGCTCGAACTGGACAGGCCGACCCAGAATGGCTGCGCTTTCCGCTTCCGCTCGAGCGAGCGTCACACCGGGCTGCAGGCGCCCCATCACGCGCATCCATCGACCTCGCACGCGCGCATCGTCGTTTGGCGGAACAACCTGTTCGATCGACACCCAGATATCGACGGGGACATCGATCTCCGTGCCTCGAAAGCCCCGTGGCGCGATGCCCACGATCGTGAACTCGCGGGTTGCACGGCGAAATCGTGTACCGAGAACGGACGCGTCGGCGTTGTACTGACGTCGCCAGTACTCCTCACTGATCACGGCAATCGGTTCTCCGGGTGCACCGGGATCCGGCTGACGGAACACGCGTCCCATGGACGCGTGGACACCGAGCACGTCGAAGTAGTTGTCGGACACGAGCTGGACGATGACACCGCGCCTCTCACCGTCCACCTCGATCTCGTCGGGCCGGCCGTACAGCTGTGCGCTGGCGATGACGCCGGACAGCTCCCTGCTCGCGCGCTGCAACGTCTCGTGCGTGATCAGCGTGAAGGCCTCCGCCGTGGTGCCGTCAGGGCGACGCTCGACAAGGCGAACCAGTTCCCCCGGGCGTTCGACGGGGGGGTCGCGCATGAGCAGCGCGTTCATCACGCTGAACACGGCCGTCGTCCCGCCGATGCCCAGCATCAACGTCAGGACGGCCGTGGCAGACAACACGGGTCTTCGACGCAGCAGCCGGCTGGCGTATCGAACGTCCTGGCCGATGCGCTCGATCCAGAGCCATCCCCAGGCGTCGCGCGCGTCCTCCTCGACGCGTCCACGATTGCCGAGATGTCGACGGGCAGCGACCCTGGCCTCGTCTTCGGCCATGCCGCGGGCCATGGCCTCCTCGCGCTCCTGCTCCAGATGGAAATCGAGTTCGGCGCGCAGTTCGGCCTCCTTGCGCCGCCGTTGAGTCATCCATCGGAGTCTGGTCAGCAGGGTTCTCACGAGGACTCCGATTCGGCGGGGTTCAGCACCAGGCCGACCGCGCGGGAGAAGGTGTCCCATTTGGTTCTCGCCGCCGCCAGTTCCCGTCTGCCCCGTGGCGTCAGTCGGTAGTACTTCGCCTGCTTGCCCTTGTCCGAGAGCTCCCACGAGGCCTGGAGCCATCCCTTCGCCTCGAGTCGATGCAATGCCGGGTACAGCGATCCGGTTTCGACCTGAAGCAGATCTTCGGACGATCGCTGGATATGCCTGGCAATCGCGTGGCCGTGGTTGGCGCCGGTAAGCAACGTGCGGAGGATCAGCAGGTCAAGCGTCCCCTGGAGCACGTCGACACGCGACCGACTCTTCGGCTTCATTGTGTAGGCACACTACTCAAATATCCGTAGGATGTCTACCCTTGACCGGAACGGGATGGCCCGTGCGCGTCGGAAAACCTTGCCGATCGTCGAAAAGTGACCAATACGTCACGCTGCGTCGAAAACTCTCACGTCCTGGTGTCTTGCGTCGAAGACCCGCCCGGTCGCCTCGCTTCGGGTATGTGACGGGCCACCGGCATTTCAGACCGTAGGGGCGACCCTTGCCTGCCCTCCGTAGCTGCGAAGCAGCGGAGAGGGTGGTCGCCCGTTATCAGGGGATCGGCGACGCAATCGGCACCCACAAGGGGTGCCCCTACATGTGTATCGTCGGCCCGCCTTCGCGACTGCGGCGCTACGGCGCGGCAGGCGGTACGATTCCGCAACGCGCGTTGGTGCTGACGGCGGCGCATGGCGCTGCCGCGAAAGGTTGTCGAGATGAAACGTGACCTCGTGCACGCCATCCATGGATTGTGGCGGACGCCGCTGTCGTCCGGGCTCGCCGTGTTGTCGCTGGCGTTCGGTATCGCTGTCGCCACCTCGTTGTTCTCCGTGGTGAATGGGGTGCTGCTCCGACCGCTGCCGTATGCCGACGCCGATCGCGTCGTGACCGTTGCCGTGATGCGTGACGAGCCCACGTACGCGCTGGCTGGCGCGGAGGCGGTTGCGGTGCGTGCCATGTCGGATGTGTTCGAGGACGCCGCCATCCTCGAGAGCTGGGAGATCAGTTGGCGACCGCTCTGGGCGATGAGCGGAACCGGCACGGGCGAACGCCTGCACGGCGCGCTGGTGGATGCCAACTTCTTCGACGTGCTCGGCGTCTCCCCCGCGCTCGGGCGAACGTTCGTGCGCGGCGGCGACGACGGGGGCGTCGTCATCAGTGATGCGCTGTGGCGACGGCAGTTCGGCGCGTCGCGCGACGTGCTGGGCCGGACGCTGCGACTGGACGGTGTGGAACGCGAGGTAATCGGCGTGCTGCCGGCGGCGGTGCACGTGACGTATCCACAGCCGACCGACGCATACGTGCAGCGCACGGACAGCGTGATCCCGATGGCCGTCTCTTACCAGGTGGTGGCCAGGCTGTCGGCGGGTGTCACCGCCGCCGCGGCGACAAGCGCCGTCCAGGGGCTCGCCGTCGAGAGCGCCAAGGGTTCGCAACTCGGCGTGATCCCCGTCGGCGATCGATTGACGGCGCCGATCGCTGCCGGTATCTGGATGCTGACGATGGCCGCGCTGGTCCTGCTCGGCGCTGCCACCGCCAACACGAGCCTCCTCCTGATCACGCAAGCCGTCCGGCGGACGAGAAGCCTGGGGATCCGCATGGCGCTCGGCGCGACGCGGTGGCACATCTTCCGACTCCTGCTCGTGGAGCATCTGCTGGTGGGCGCGGCGGCTGTCGGCGTCGGCGCGTCGCTGGCGTACACGCTCGATCCACTCGTCAGGCGGATGGCGCCCCACACGCTTCCCCGCCTCGACGAGAGCGTGCTCGACGTCCGTGCGCTCGCCTTTGCCGCGCTCGTGGCATTGGCATGCGTGCTTGTAACCAGCGTGGTGGCGCACGTGGTGATGCAACGCAGCGATTGGCGCATCACGGCAGGTGAACTGGGCCGCACGGCGACCACGCCCGCACGGGCGCTCGCGTGGCGGCGCGTCCTCCTGACGGCGCAATCGGCGCTGCTCCTTGTATCGCTCAGCGTCGCCGGCCTCCTGCTGCACAGTTTTCTCAACGTCTGGCGTCTCGACTTCGGCTTCGACACGCGCGGCGTCACCGCGGTGCGCCTGACCGCTGCGGCGTCGGCCACGCCCGAGACGCTCACGCAGGGCACCGGTGCCCGACTGGACTGGAAAGGCCCTTCCGCGCGTCTGGCCCGTGCAGCCGAGGCCCTGCGTGAACAGCTCGAAGCCGTGCCTGGCGTAACCGCCGTCGCGTCGGCATCGGCCATCCCATTCGAAAGCTCTCCTGGTTTTACGGTAGTGCCGCACGGCGACAGCCCCGATGAACCGCGAGCGTCGCAGATCCCCGCTCTCGTACGCGAGGTGAGCGACGGGTACTTCGCGCTCATGAACATCCCCGTGCTCGAGGGGCGAGCGATCTCGAAAGACGACGAGGCGCAGGGCAGGCGCGTGACGGTCCTGTCGCGCGATCTTGCAAGGCGCGTGTTCCCCGATTCGCCTGCCGTGGGTCGCACGCTGTACTGGGGCGAGCCGTACGAAGTCGTCGGGGTTGCGGGAGACGTGCGCTGGGAGGGTCCCGAGGACGCAGGCAGTCCGGCCTTCTACGTACCCACGCAGCCCGAGAATCTTGCCGCGAGGCAGATCATGGTCCGTTCGAGCCTTCCTGTCGCCCATCTGATGCAACTGGTCCGCGAGCGGATGGCCGCCATCGATCCTCTCCAGCCGGTGGACCGTGTGATCGCTCTCGATGACGTGGTGGGGCGGTCGCTCGAACAACGCCGGTTCCATGCCTCGGCGACAACGACGTTCGGTGTCCTTGCACTGCTGCTCGCGGCCATCGGGATCTCGGCCGGCGTTGCGGCGGCGGTCACCGAGCGGACACGTGAGTTCGGCATTCGCTCCGCGCTCGGCGCGTCGCGCATCCACATCAGGTGGCAGGCGATGCGACACGCGTTGCGACCCGTGGCTGCCGGTCTCGCGTTGGGTGCTGTCGCCACGGTTTTCGTGACGCGTGCCCTTCGTGCGTTTCTCTTCGAGCTGTCGGCTTTCGATCCGTGGTCCCTGACCGCCACTGTGATTGTGGTGACGCTCGTCGCCGTGGCAGCAGCGTGGTACCCGGCCAGGCACGCCGTTCGTATCTCCCCCGTCGAGGCACTCCGGGCCGAGGACCGGTAGTGGCATCCCGGAGGCCCTATCTCAAACATATTCATATTTCTACGAATTTGTCGTCATTAGACATATGATTGGGGAGTGGCGAACGCGTTGGATCGGCTGCTGGATCTGCGGCTGGGACACGGTCGGCAACACCTGACCAAGGTCGAAGCCATGGAAGCCGTCGACCTGTCGGCAGCGGCCTTCAACGCCGCTGCGGCACGACTGGTGCGTCAGCGCCGGCTGGCTCGACCGAAGCAGGGCTTCTTCGTCATCCTCCGCCCGGAGGACCGCGTCGCCGGAGGTCCCGACCCGGCCCGCTGGATCGACCCGCTGATGCGCTACATCGGCGTCGACTACCGGGTATCGCTGCTGCGGGCCGCGGCGTTTCACGGCTCCTCCCATCAGGCGGCGCAGGTCTTTCAGGTGATTGTTCCCAGACAACTGCGCCCGGTGGCCATCGAGCGCCAGCGCGTGGAGTTCATCTACCAGGCCCCCGACGCGTTCGCGGAGGTCAACACGCAGCCGTGGCTGGAGCAACTGAAGACCGACGCGGGGTTTGCGACGGTGGCCGGTATCGAGTTGCTACTCCTCGATGCCGTGCGGTACTTCCATCAGAGTGCCGGTTTCAACGGTGCCGCGCAGATCGTGCACGACCTCGGCGGACGGGCGAGTTCACAGAAGCTCGCGCGCGCCGCGGCTTCCTACGAGAACTCCGTCGTGCGTCGTCTCGGCTACCTTCTGGAGTACTTCGGCCACACCCGACAAGCCGCCAGTCTTCAGCCGCAGGCGAAGAAGGCGAAGTCGTTCAAGCCGCTCGATCCGTCGGCGCGCGTGGTGCCCGGTCTGACCGCCAGCGTCGGCGACACGGTCGAGTCTCCAACCTGGAAGCTGCGACTGAACGTACCCGTGGAGATCGACGCGTGATTCCGCTCGCCCACATTCAGGAATGGGCCGCAACGGCGCCGTGGCGGGATTCGCGGCAGGTCGAGCAGGACCTCATCATCTGTCGCGCGCTCTACGACATCTTCAACGAGCCGTTCCTCGCCGAGCGCCTGGCCTTCCGAGGCGGTACCGCAATTCACAAGCTGCTGTTCCGTCAGCCCCTTCGTTACTCGGAGGACATCGACCTCGTGCAGGTGCGCGCGGAACCGATCGGTCCGACGGTCAACGCGCTGCGCGACGTGTTGTCGTGGCTCGGCCCGTTCAAGCGGGACACCGCCGCGCACTCGCTCCACCTCGTCTACCGCTTCACGCCGGAGTCAGAACCGACGGTCAGAGCCAAGGTGAAGGTCGAGGTCAACACGCGGGAGCATGGGCACTTGTACGACCTGCGTACATATCCCTTCGCCATCGAGAACACCTGGTTCACTGGCCGGACGTCCATCGTGTCGTTCGAGCCGGAGGAACTATTCGGGACGAAACTCCGGGCGCTTCTGCAGCGTCGGAAAGGTCGCGACCTCTTCGACTTTCACGTCGGATTCGATCAACTCTCCCTCGACTCGGCGCGTGTGATCGCAGCGTTCGACCACTATGTGGCGCAGGACGGCATGACGATCTCGCGGGCGAACGCCGAGGAGCGGATGCTCGGGAAGCTGACGCGCAGCCTGACCGAGGACATCTCGCCGCTCCTCGCGCCCGGTGTCACTTACGACGAGGCCGACGCGCTCGACGCTTTCGCACGCGTCTGGTTCGAGCTACTGGCGAGCCTGAAGGGCCAGCCTTGGTACAGGTCCATGGCTGTGATCGAAGAGTTTCGCACGACCTCGCTGCCGGGACTCTTGCGATCGACGAACGCGTGAGCGTCATTGGCCACGCCCAACCCGCAGAGTGCCGCTCGCAAGGCGGCACCTGAAGGAGTCCGTAAGTGGCCTTGGCCTTGGGGCCACCGGCCGTTCAAACCGTAGGGGCGACCCTTGCCTGCCCTCCGTAGCTGCGAAGCAGCGGAGAGGGTGGTCGCCCGTCATCGGCGGATCGGCGAGGCGATCGGGCACCCACAAGGGGTGCCCCTACACACGCTTATCGTCGGTCGGCCTTGGCACCGGCGGCGTACGTTACGTCAAGCGTTCGTCATTCGGCCCGCCTTCGTGCCTTTCGGTGCATTCGGCATTCGTCATTCAGCCCGCCTTCGCGACTGCGGCGCTACGGCGCGGCAGGCAGTACGATTCCCCATGCGCGCGCTGGTGCTCGGCGGCGGAGTCGTAGGCGAGGCCGTTGCGTGGGACCTGACCCGCGTTGCGCCTGTCGCGGAAGTGACTGTCGCCGACGTCGATGCGCGACGGCTATCGGCGATCGGCTCGCGACTCGGCGTGGAGACGAGGCACGCCGACCTGCGCGACACGACGCTCGTCGGACAGCTCGCCGCGCACGCAGACGTCACGATCGGCGCGCTGCCGAGCACGCTCGCGCTGCCTGTCATCGAGCGCATGGCGGAACTCGGACGCCGTCACGTGGACGTGAGCTTTCTCGCGGCGGATCCGCGCCAGTTCGATGCCATCGCACGCTCATCGGGCGCCACGATCGTGTACGACTGCGGCGTCGCGCCTGGCCTGAGTCACGTACTCGTCGGCGAGGCGGTGCGACACATGGCGCGCACGACGAGCGTGCGCATCGATGTCGGCGGACTGCCCGTCGAGCCCGTGCCGCCCTTCTTCTACAAGGCGCCGTTCGCCCCCATCGACGTGATCGAGGAGTACACACGTCCCGCGCGCGTCGTGCGCAACGGACGCGTCACGACGCTGCCTGCGTTGAGCGAGCCCGAGGCCGTGAACATCGACGAGGTTGGCGCGCTCGAGGCGTTCAACACCGACGGCCTGCGCAGCCTCGTCGACACCGTCCACGCCGACACGATGACGGAGCGCACGCTGCGCTATCCCGGACATCTCGCGATCATGCAAGCGCTCGCTGACGCAGGCCTGTTCGACACGAACCCTGTCGTCGTCGACGGTCGGTCTGTCGTGCCGCGCGATGTCACCTGCGCACTGCTCTTCCCGCACTGGCGCTATGCGCTCGGCGAACGTGATCTCACGGTGCTGACAGTCGATGTCGCCGGCATCGGTCACGACGAAGCACCATGTGCCTGTGGGTGGACGTTGGTGGACGTGCCGCCGAGCGGTGCGCCTCTGAGCAGCATGGCGCGCACCACAGCCGGCCCCGCCGCCATCGTCGCCCGCTGGCTCCACGCAGGCGTGGACATCGAGCCCGGCATCCATCCGCCGGAGCGCCTCGGCCTCGACGGCCACGCCCCGGCGTTACTCGATGCCCTCGACGCGAGAAACATTCGTGTCGGGCGGCATCGCCCTCCCTTCACGCGCTGATCGCCGAGGGCCGTCTCACCGGCGATACACTCAGACGCATGGCCGAGGTCACGGTTCGACAGTTGAGAAATCAGGGCGCCGAGGTGCTGGAGCGCGTTACGCGCGGTGAGGCGCTCACCGTCACGCGCGATGGCGAGCCGGTTGCCGAACTGCGCCCGCTCCTGCGACGGCCTCTCTCCGCAGAAGCGTTGGTTCGCCGATGGCGCCGGCTCCCGCCCATCGATGCCGCGAGACTGAGGGCGGATGTCGACGCCGCCGTGGATCCTCTCCTGTGACCCCGCCGACTGTCCGTCATGCACGCGGCGTGCTCGACACCAACGCCGTCATTCTGCTGTCGCGCCTCGCAGACGCGACGGTATTGCCCGCCGAGCCCGTCATCACCGCCATTACGCTGGCTGAATTGTCCGTTGGGCCACTCGTCGCCACGACAGACGAAGAACGGGCGGCCCGTCAGGCGCACGTGCAGCAGGCGGAAGCCGACTTCACACCGTTGCCGTTCGACGCCGACGCGGCCCGTGCGTTCGGGCGCGTCACGGCCTCGCTGCGCACGGCAGGGCGCAAGACCAGCGCCCGCGCGTACGACGCGATGATTGCCGCGACGGCGCTCGCTCACGGACTGCCGCTCTACACGTGCAATCCGGATGATTTCGCCGGAATCGACGGCCTCGACGTCGTCGTTATCGACACGCCGATGCCACCCACGACGAACAACAGCTGACCACCAGACGGTGATAGTTGCCCTTGCGGTGTAGCCGACGGATTCCCGCCTGCGCCGACAGCTACGGCGCGGAGGGCGACCCCTTCCTCCATACGAAGGCGCCGGTTGCATGCGCGTACCCTGAGCGCAGCGA
>JADLFL010000058.1 GCA_020845575.1 Acidobacteriota bacterium
CGCTCGTCGATGAGCAGCACGATGAGGTACACCTCGGGATGGTTCGCCGTGATGCTGTTGGCGACGTTCTGCAGCAGCATCGTCTTGCCCGTACGCGGCGGCGCGACGATGAGGCCGCGCTGCCCCTTGCCGATGGGCGCCATCAGGTCGAGCACGCGCGCCGAGAGGTTGTCTCCGGCTGTCTCGAGCGTGATGCGCTCCTGCGGGTAGAGCGGCGTGAGGTTCTCGAAGAAGACCTTCCCGCGCGTGCGCTCGGGCGGCTCGAAGTTGACCGCCTCCACCTTGATCAGCGCGAAGTAGCGTTCGCCTTCCTTCGGCGGCCGGATCTGCCCGCTCACCGTGTCGCCGGTGTGCAGGTCGAACTTGCGGATCTGCGACGGCGAGACGTACACGTCGTCGGGACCGGCCAGGTAGTTGTAGTCGGGCGCGCGGAGGAACCCGAACCCGTCGGGCAGCACTTCGAGCACACCCTCGGAGAACAGCATGCCGCTCTTCTCCGCGCGGCCGCGCAGGATCTCGAAGATCAGATCCTGCTTGCGCAGGCCCGTGGCGCCGGGAATGTCGAGGTCCTTGGCCACCTGCGTGAGCTCCTGCACGCTCATCTCCTTGAGCGTGGACAGGTTCACCACTTCGGCGTCGGACCCGCCCATGCGCGCCTCGATCGCCTCGTAATCCTCCTCGGGCGCGGGACGATGGCCCGGCGGATGCGGCTCCTGCGGCTGATGGCGGTCGCCACGACGGCCATCACCGCGGCGCTGTCCGCGCTTGCGGCCTTCACCTTGCCGGCCATGCTGCCGGCCCTGCTGCTGACGATGCTGCTGCGGGGGCCTGGCGGTGGCGGGAGGCGTCTGGGGAGTGTCGGAGGTAGACGGCGGAGCCGCTACGGAGGCGTCAGCAGGCGGACGATTGTGGTCCACAGATTTTCCAGTCCTTCGCCGGTGAGCGCCGACACTGGCGTCACCGGGGTGTTCAACGATGTTTCCCATGCACGTAGATTGCGCACCCGCTCGGTGCGCGACAGCTTGTCGATCTTGGCGGCCACCACGTGGGTCGCCAGGTTCATGTTCGAGAGCCAGGCCCGGGCGTTGCAGTCCTGGGCCAATCCCGGGTGGCGCGCATCGACGATGAGCAACGCGCCCGACGGACCGTGTCCCCCGCCATCTCCGGGATTGCCGGTGCCGGGGGCTGGTCTGCCGAAGTACATCGACGTGAGTCCGGCGAACTGCTCGGCCGAGGCCTCACCGCCTCTCGCGTAGCCATATCCCGGGAGATCCACCAGGAAGAAGCGCGCGAGGTCGCGGTGGCCGTACTCCACCGCATAGACGTTCAATTCCCGCGTCTTGCCGGCCGCCGCGCTCGTGCGCGCCACGCGCGATCGCGTGAGGGCGTTGATGAGCGTGGACTTGCCGACGTTCGAGCGGCCCACCAGGGCCAATTGCGGAACGGACTCACGCGGCAGGTCCGCGGCGCTCACGGCGCTGCGGACGAACCGGACCGGCACGGATCTCAAGGTGAATCGGTCAGTGCGTGATGGCGTCGTCGCTCACCGCGGGTTCGACTGCCGCTTCGGCGGCAGCCGGCAGCACCGGCGGCAGCGGACTTTCGAGCGCGATCTTCAGCACGTCGTCCATGGCTTCCACCATGTAGACGTCGAGCGTGTCGAGCACGTTCTTCGGGATGTCCGCCAGATCCTTCTCGTTGTCCTTCGGCAGGATGAGTGTCTTGACGCCCGCGCGATGGGCCGCGAGCACCTTCTCCTTGACGCCGCCAATCGGCAGCACCTTGCCACGCAGCGTGATCTCGCCCGTCATGGCCACGTCCTTGCGGGCCGGCACGCGCGACAGCGCGGAGATCATCGCCGTTGCCATGGTGATCCCCGCGGACGGGCCGTCCTTCGGGATCGCCCCTTCAGGCACGTGCACGTGCACGTCCATGTTCTTGTAGAACTCGGTGGGCAGGCCGTACTGATCGACGCGCGACCGCACGAAGCTCATCGCGGCCTGTGCCGACTCCTGCATCACGTCGCCCAGCTTGCCGGTGAGCGTGAGCCGTCCCTTGCCCGGCATCAGCGTGGCTTCGGTGACGAGGATCTCGCCGCCGACTTCCGTCCACGCGAGCCCCGTCGCCACGCCCACCTCGTTGACCTCCTCGGCCATGGTCGGGCGGTACTTCGGCACGCCGAGGTGGTGCGTGATGCGCTCGGCCGTGATCTCCTCGTGGTAGTCGGCGCCGTCGACCA
Organism: Acidobacteriota bacterium; assembly: GCA_020845575.1. Classification (NCBI taxonomy): domain Bacteria; kingdom Pseudomonadati; phylum Acidobacteriota; species Acidobacteriota bacterium. The sequence continues at coordinate 2,240 of JADLFL010000058.1, forward strand.
CCACGCGGCGCGCCACCTTGCGGCACACCGACGAAATCTCGCGTTCGAGGTTGCGGACGCCGGCTTCGCGCGTGTAGCGCTGGATGATCGTGCGCAGCGCGTCCTCGGTGAAGACGATGTGCTTCTCGCTGAGGCCGGCGTTCTCCATGGCCTTGGGCGCGAGGAAGCGCCGCGCGATCTCGACCTTCTCCTGCTCGGTGTATCCGGCCAGCTGCAGCACTTCCATGCGGTCTCGCAGCGCCTGCGGGATCGTGTGCAGCACGTTGGCCGTGCAGATGAACATCACGTTCGAGAGGTCATACTCGACGTCGAGGTAGTGATCGAGGAACGCGTCGTTCTGTTCCGGATCGAGCACTTCGAGCAGCGCGGCCGATGGGTCGCCGCGGAAGTCCATCGACATCTTGTCGACTTCGTCGAGCAGGAAGACCGGGTTCATCGAACCGGCCTTCTTCATCATCTGGATGACCTGGCCCGGGAACGCGCCGATGTAGGTGCGTCGGTGTCCGCGAATCTCCGCCTCGTCGCGCACGCCGCCGAGCGACAGCCGCACGAACTTGCGGTTGGTGGCCCGTGCGATCGACTTGGCCAGTGACGTCTTGCCCACGCCCGGAGGGCCCGCGAACGTCAGGATCGTGCTCTTCGGCTTCTTGACGAGCGTGCGCACCGCGAGGAACTCGAGGATGCGGTCCTTGATCTTCTCGAGGCCGTGGTGGTCCTGGTTGAGGATCTCCTCGGCGCGCTTCAGATCGCGACTCTCGCGCGTCTTCTTCTGCCAGGGTACGGCGATGAGCCAGTCGAGGTAGTTGCGCGACACGGTGGCCTCTGCCGACATCGGCGGCATGGCCTCGAGACGGCGCAGTTCCTGCACCGCCTTGTCCTCGACCTCGGACGGCATGCGCGCGTCCTCGATCTTCTTCTTGAGATCCTCGATCTCGTTGCCCTAGTCTTCCTTGCGGCCCAGTTCCTTCTGGATCGCCTTCATCTTCTCGTTGAGGTAGTACTCCTTCTGCGCCTTCTCCATCTGCTTCTTCACGCGAGACTGGA
>JADLFL010000059.1 GCA_020845575.1 Acidobacteriota bacterium
AAACGCTGAAAGCATCTAAGCGTGAAACCCTCCACGAGATGAGATCTCCCTGGACGCAAGTCCCTGAAGGCCCCTGGTAGACCACCAGGTGATAGGCCAGGTGTGTAAGGGTGGCGACATCCTCAGCTGACTGGTACTAATCGGCCGTGAGGCTTGACCATAACTTCACCCTCTGCGGTGTCGTCGAGTAAACACTACCGTTTGCAGGATATTCAGTTGTCCGCCCACGCGGCCTTTGGCCGCTACGGCGGGGTTCTTTTACAACGAGATGCGCGGCTGCACGTCATGCCCTTCACGGATGTTGGGGCCCCAGGCGTGCGCACCTCGGACGACGAATGTCGTCGAGGGCTCGGTACCGGATGAGTCCGGTGCCGGCCGCCAACAAGTTTCCCGGTGGCCATAGGGGAGGGGTCACACCCGTTCCCATTCCGAACACGGAAGTTAAGCCCTCCACCGCCGATGGTACTGCAGGCGCAGGTCTGTGGGAGAGTAGGTCACTGCCGGGGATATATCGAAGCCTCGGGCATCGGAAGATGCTCGGGGCTTTTTTGTGTTCCGTAGCGTATGTCGCCTGGTTCCGTTTCCCGCGTCGTCCTCATCACCGGCTGCTCGTCGGGCATCGGGCACGCGACGGCGCTGCGTCTGCGGGCGCGCGACTGGCGGGTGTACGCCACGGCGCGCGACGTGCGCACACTCGACCATCTGAAAGCCGCGGGGTGTCACGTGCTCGCCCTGGATGTCACCGACGAAGCGGCGATGCAGGCCGCCGTGGAACACGTGACGCGCGAGGCCGGTGGCATCGGTGCGCTCGTCAACAACGCGGGCTACAGCCAGTCGGGCGCGTTCGAGATGGTCCCCCTGTCGCGCGTACGGGCACAGTTCGAGACGAATGTCTTCGGCCTCGTGCGCCTCACGCAGCTGGTCCTGCCGGGCATGCGCGCGCGCCGCTGCGGCCGCATCGTCACGATTGGATCAATGGGCGGCCGGCTCACCTTCCCGGGCAGCGGCTTCTATCACGCCACCAAGCACGCGCTCGAGGCGCTGACCGACGCGCTGCGCTTCGAGACGGCCGGGTTCGGGATCAAGGTGGTCCTGATCCAGCCTGGTCTGGTGCGGACAGCCTTCACGAAGACCGTCACGGCGCACGTGGAGGCGCTGGAGTCCGGCGCGTCTGGTCCATATGGCCACTTCACGTCGGAAGTCGAGCGGATCACGCGCGAGTCGTACGAGAAGGGGCCGGTCGGGCGGCTGACGGCGACGGCTGATGAGGTGGCGGCGACGATCGAAGAAGCGCTGACGACGATGGACCCGCGTCCGCGGTATCGGGTCGGCTGGTCGGCGACGGTGTTCATGACGTTGCGCGCCCTGGTGCCTGACCGGGTGTGGGACGCGCTGCTGGCGCGCACGTACCCGCGCCCTGGCGACCGTTCCGGCCCGTGACGCCACCGTATACTCTCTGACGCCGTGTCCCATCGGATACCCGTCGAGCTCGACACAGAACGGAAGGTTCGCACCCGGAACAAGCTCTACTACCGATGGCTGCACTGGCCGCTCTGGATCTTCGTCTTCTTCATCGCACCGGGACCGCTGACCTTCGATCTGTTCGAACGCGGCTTCGATCGGCGGATGATCCTGTGGCTCGGCGCCGTGCTCGTGGCCACCGGCATCGCGTTCGCACGCGGACGCCTGCCTGGCTGTGAACCGGCGCCGTACATCATCAGGTTCACCGAAGATCGTCCGAACCCGCCGTATCGCCGCGTGTGCTACTCCTTCGCCTGGGGTGAAGCCGTCGCGTTCGCGGTACTCAACATCGCGGGGCTCGTCGTGGCGATCGCCACGGGCACGTGGATGCTGAAGGAGATCTACCGGTACGCGTACTTCCCGATCGCGGGCTCGATCTGGATCGCCGGCCTGGCCGGTCATCTTCCCCGCGTGAGACCGTCCACGGCTGGCGAAGGACGCGAGCGGCGCTACTTCTACGGCACCGTCTGGGCCGTCTCCGTGGCGCAGCCCGTGCTCTGGCTGCTGTATCTCACACTCCCGAAGGGACCCGTGCCGGACACGTTCAAGCTCGCGGCGTTCATCGGCACGCTGGCCTTCATGGGCGGCCTGGCCTACAAGGGCCGTCTGCCACGCACGCGCCCGATCGTGCCTGGCGAACTCGCCGCGCTCGATTGACCCGCTGCCCGGACCGTTCCCGGGCGACGTGAACTAAGATGCGCTGCACGTCATGACTGCATCCGAGCCGTTGACGGTCCTTTGTGTCGCGACCTACGAGAAGGGCGCCGACTTCCTGCGCGAGTGCAAGCGGCAGGGGTGTACCGTGCTGCTGCTCACCACCGACGCGCTGCAGCACGCCGCAAGCTGGCCGCGCGAGGCGATCGACGAGCTCTTCGCCATCCCTGTCGACATCTCCCGCGAGGACCTGCTCAAGGGCGTGAGCCATGTGGCGCGCACGCACCGCTTCGATCGCATCGTGGCGCTCGACGATTTCGACGTCGAGACCGCCGCGCTGATTCGCGAGCACCTGCGCGTTCCGGGCATGGGCGAGACCACGGCGCGCTACTTCCGCGACAAGCTCGCGATGCGCATCAAGGCGCACGATCACGGCATCCTGGTGCCGCCCTTCACGCCACTCTTCAACGACGCGGACGTGAACGATTTCCTCGATCACGTGCCCGGCCCGTGGCTGGTGAAGCCGCGATCGCAGGCCGCCGCCATCGGCATCCGCAAGGCCACCACGCGCGATGAGGCGTGGCGGTACATCGACGATCTCGGCGACATGCGGGCCTTCTCGCTCATCGAGCAGTTCGTGCCGGGAGACATCTTCCACGTCGACGCCATCGTCTCGCATCGCGAGGTGCTGTTCACGGCGTCGCATCGCTATGGATCGCCGCCCTGGACCGTGGCGCACCATGGTGGTGTCTTCACCACGAGCTCGCTCGACAGGGCGTCTGACGAGGCGCGTGAACTCGACGAGCTCAATCGCCACCTCCTCGACACGCTCGGGCTCGTCCGCGGCGTGACGCACACCGAGTTCATCAGGGCAGACGCCGACGGCCGGTTCTACTTCCTCGAGACGGCGTCGCGCGTGGGCGGCGCCTTCATCGTGGACGTCATCGCCGCCGCGACGGGGCTGAATCTCTGGTGCGAATGGGCGAAGGTCGAGATCGCCGGCGAGCACGGCCACTACGACGTGCCTCCGCACACCGACGACTACGCGGGCCTCGTGCTCTCGCTCGCACGGCAGGAGCACCCCGACACGTCGGCGTACGTCGACCCGGAGATCGTGCACCGTATCGACATGGCGCATCACGCGGGCCTCATCGTGCGCGCCGCGACGCCCGATCGCGTCAACGCGCTGCTCGACGCGTACGGTCATCGTTTCATCGAGGACTTCTACGCCTCGGCACCGGCCCCCGACAAGGCCGCGCACTGATGTCTCGCGACATCGACGCGCTCACCTCCTACACCCTCAAGCACCTCCGCGATCGCTGGTGGACCACGCGATGGACGCAGTGGGTGAGCCGCCATCTGCGGTGCGATCCGGGCGAGCGCTTCATCCACGTGGGCTGCGGCAACGGCGAGATCGATGTCGCGCTCGCGCTGGCCACGCCGGGTCTCGACGTCGTGTCGCTCGACGTGATCGAGGCCCGAGCGCGGCACACGCGCGAGCTCGCCGGAGACGTGGACGTGCGCGTCCATGCCGTTGCGGGCGATCTGCGCGCGCTGCCTGTCGCGCCGGCGAGTGCCAACGCGGTGCTGTGCATCGGAGTCCTGCAGCACCTGCGAGATCCGGAAGCCGCCGTCGCCACACTGGCCGCGCTCGTGAGGCCCGGCGGCCGCATCCTCGTCGTCGAGCCCGACCACGAGGCACGGTACTGGTTCAGTGGCACGCCTGCCGGTGAGAGAGCTTTCGTCGCGGCCACGGAAACGCTCGGTGGCTGGCACGTCGCGCGTGTGGCAGGTGCGCCGTCGCGCCTGGGTGTCCACGTGGCACCGTGGCTGCGCGACGCGGGCATGGAACCCCTCTCCGTGGAGGCCCTGCCCGTCTCCGAATCGAGGCTTGGCGCGCCGCCGCCCGGCGTGTGGGAGGCACGCGAGCGCGCCGCCACAGCGCTCGCTGCCACGCCGGGCCGCGAAGCGGACGGCCATCGCCTCCTCGACGCCGTGAAGGAGTACAGGCGCGAGGCCGACGCCCAGGGTGCCGCCTTCGTCGAAGTGCAGCACGCCCTCCTCATCGCCACGTTGGCGCAGCGCCCCAGCCGCTGACCGGTTGCCCGTTGCCGTTCCGTAGGGACGGCCCGTGCCCGCCCTCCGTAGCTGCGTAGCAGCGGAGAGGGTGGCGACAGCTACACTGACGCGATGCCATCGGGCCATGAAGGATGGGGGGCGTACGCGCCGTTCTACGACTGGGAGAACGCGCGGACGATGGGGCGGCGGGATGTGGGGTTCTGGCGCCAGCTCGCCACGCAGACGGGCGGGCGCGTACTCGAACTCGGCAGCGGTACGGGCCGACTGACGGTGCCGCTCCATCGCCAGGGCATCCCCATCGTCGGCGTGGATCGCGCGGCGGAGATGCTGCAGCGCGTCGGACCGCGTGCGCGACGATCCCGCACCACGCGACCGCCCCTCGCCCGCGGCGACATCACGCGATTGCCGTTCGCCGATGAGCGCTTCAGGCTCGTCATGGCGCCGTACGGCATGCTGCAGTCGCTCCTCAGCGACGTGGTGCTGGGACGCACCATCCGCGAGGCCTGGCGCGTGCTCGAACCGGGCGGCGTCCTCGGCGTGGACCTCGTGCCCGACGTTCCGCGTTGGCGGGAGTACACGAGGAAAGTCGTGTTCTTCAGCCCGGCAGGTCCCCGCGGCCTGCCCATCACCCTCCGCGAGACGGTCAGGCAGGACCGCGACAGGGGCGTCACCACCTTCGAGCAGGAGTACATCGAGGGCCGCGGCAAGGCGCGTCGGGTGACGCCGTTCACGATTCGCTTCAGGACGCTGCCGCTTCCGGCGATTGCGGCCCGACTGGAGCGAGCAGGCTTCCAGGTGGAGGCCGTCCTGGGCGACTACAGAGGCACTCCCTGGGACCGCCGGGCCGACGTCTGGCTGCTCATCGCCCGCAAGCCGACGTGCTAAAATCCCACGGTTCTACGACGTTCTGCCGAGGAGTTCCACGCGATGTCCGGCCACTCGAAATGGCACACCATCAAGCACAAGAAGGGCGCGCTCGACGCCAAGCGCGGCAAGATCTTCACGCGCATCATCAAGGAACTGTCCGTCGCGGCACGTAGCGGCGGAGGCGATCCGGCGATGAACCCGCGGCTCCGCACCGTGATCGCGGAAGCCAAGTCCGTCAACATGCCCAACGACAACATCGCGCGGGCGATCCGGCGCGGCACGGGCGAGGAAGACGGCGTCAACTACGAGGAGATCACCTACGAGGGCTACGGCCCCGGCGGTGCGGCCGTCATCGTCGAGACCCTCACCGACAACCGCAACCGCACCGTGGGCGAGCTGCGGCACATGCTGACCAAGTTCGGCGGCAGCCTCGGCGAGACCAACAGCGTGGCGTGGATGTTCGATCGCAAGGGCTACATCGTGGTCGACAAGACCGCCGCCGCCGAAGAGGCGTTGATGGGCGCGGTGCTCGACGCCGGCGCCGATGACATGGCCGACGATGGCGACACGTGGGGCATCACGACGGACATCTCTGGCTATGAAGCCGTGCTCGACGCCGTGAAGCAGCTCGGCGTGGAACCGTCCACGGCGCAGGCCATGGCGATGCTGCCGAAGAACACGATCAAGCTCGAGGGCAAGACGGCGCAGCAGATGCTGAAGCTGATGGACGCGCTCGACGACCACGACGACGTCAAGCAGGTGTGGTCGAACTTCGACATCGAGGAGAAGGAGATCGAGGCCTCGATGGCATGAGGATCTTCGGGATCGATCCCGGATCGGTGCGCACGGGGTACGGCTGCATCGAGTCCAGCGGCAGCTGCTGGGCGCTCGTCTGCAGTGGCGCCATCGTGCCGCCGGCAGGGCGCGACTTCCCGGAGCGACTCCAGATCCTGCACCACGAGCTCGCCGATCGACTGGCCGCGTCAAGGCCCGACTGCGTGGCCATCGAGAGTCTGTTCCACGGCCTGAACACCCGCAGCGCCTTCGCGCTCGCGCACGCGCGCGGCGTGCTGCTGCTGGCCGCCAGGCAGCAGGGCGTGCCCATCGTGGAGTACGCACCGGCGGAAGTGAAGCGCGCCGTCGTCGGCTTCGGCCGCGCGGAGAAGGCGCAGGTGCAGCAGATGGTCACCATGCTGCTCGGTCTCGCGGCGCCCCCGCGACCCTACGACGCCTCGGACGCCCTCGCCGTGGCCATCTGTCACGCGCACACCTCGTCGCGTCAGCTCTCGCACGTCGACGCCTCGCCGTTCGCGCGCGGGCGGCGCGTCACGAGCTGGCGGCAGATGCGCCCCGAAGACCTGGAGCACCGGTGATTGCTGCGCTGCGTGGACGGCTGATGGAGAAACAGCCGGCGCGAGTGATCGTGGATGTGAGCGGTGTCGGCTACGACGTGCAGGTGCCGCTGTCCACATACGGCCGCCTCGGCGACGTCGATGCCGACGTCGTGCTGCGCATCCACACGCACGTCCGCGAGGAGCAGATCGCGCTCTTCGGATTCCTCACGGCCCTCGAACAGCAGATCTTCGAGCGGCTCATCTCGGTGAGCGGCATCGGCCCGAAGGTGGCGCTTGCCGTGCTGTCGGGTGTCGCGCCCGGCGATCTCGTGGCGGCGGTGCAGGGCAACGAACCCGCACGCCTCACCGCCATCCCAGGCATCGGGCGCAAGACCGCCGAGCGCATCGTCCTCGAGCTGCGCGATCGACTGCCCGCAGCGATGCCCGTCGCGCAGGACGCCGCGACGCCCGGAGGCGCCGTTCGCGCCGACCTGCTGTCGGCGCTCGTCAATCTCGGTTACCCGCGTCCGACGGTCGAGAAGGCCGTTGGTGACGTCCTGAAGGCGCAACCGTCGGCGTCGTTCGACGAGGCCCTGCGGCAGGCGCTCGGCAGGCTGGCGCGCGCATGACGGCCGAGCGCGACATGCCCGATCCGCGCGTGCTCAGCGGACGCGTCACAGACGATGAGGCGCAGTACGAAGCGGGCCTGCGTCCCCGGACGCTCGATGCGTACATCGGCCAGGATCGCGTGCGCGAGAACCTCCAGGTGGCCATCGCCGCGGCGCGACAGCGGGACGAGGCGCTCGATCACGTGCTCGTCTCCGGCCCTCCCGGACTCGGCAAGACGACGCTGGCACACGTGATCGCCAACGAACTCGGCGTGTCGATGAAGGCGTCGTCAGGACCCGTGATCGAACGTCCTGGCGACCTCGCCGCGATCCTCACGACCCTGCAGCGCCACGAGGTGCTGTTCATCGACGAGATCCACAGGCTGTCTCCCGCGATCGAGGAGATCCTCTATCCCGCGATGGAGGACTACGAACTCGACATCGTCATCGGGCAGGGCCCTGGGGCGCGGTCGGTGAAGGTGCCCGTGCAGCCGTTCACGCTCGTCGCTGCGACGACTCGTACTGGATTGCTGACGGCTCCCCTGCGCAGCCGGTTCGGTCTCGTTCATCGTCTCGACTACTACGCCGAGGCGGACATGATCGAGATCGTGTCGCGCTCGGCGCGCATCCTCGGCGTGACGATGGATTCCGAGGCCGCCGCGGAAGTGGCCCGTCGGTCGCGCGGCACGCCGCGCATCGCGAATCGCTTGTTGCGTCGCGTGCGCGACTACGCGCAGGTGCGGGCCGACGGGTCGGTGACTCTCGACGTGGCGCGCGCGGCGCTGACGCTGCTCGAAGTTGACGCACATGGCTTCGACGAGGTCGATCGCCGGCTCCTGCGGGCGATCATCGAGAAGTTCGACGGCGGGCCCGTGGGCGTCAACACGCTCGCGGCGGCACTCGGCGAGGAACGCGACGCCATCGAAGACATCTACGAGCCCTTCCTCATGCAGGTGGGCTTCCTCGAACGCACGCCCCGCGGCCGCATGGTGACGCGACGCGCGTACGAGTTCTTCGGGCTCGAGGAGCCCGGAAAGGACACGCGCCTGTGGTGACCCAACCAGCGGCTCAGCCGCATGGAGTGTTCAGCGGCGGACGGCCGACGATCCAACCCTGCATCAGCGGCCTGGCCACGTACCTGCCGCCGCGCACGCTGACCAACGCCGATCTCGAGAAGATGGTCGAGACCAGCGACGAGTGGATCCTCCAGCGCACCGGCATCCGCAAGCGCCACATCGTCGATCCGGGTGTGGCCACGTCCGATCTCGCGGCCCAAGCCGCGCGCGAGGCCATCGCCAAGGCGGCCATCGGACCCGAAGACATCGACTTCATCGTCGTCGGCACGACGACGCCTGACACCATGTTTCCGAGTACGGCGTGCCTCGTGCAGGACAAGATCGGCGCGACGCGCGCGTGGGGGTTCGATCTCGGTGCCGCGTGTTCAGGATTCACGTATGCGCTGACGACGGCGGCGGGCTTCGTGAGCAGCGGTGTGGCGCGGCACGCGCTCGTGATCGGCGCCGACGTGATGTCGAGCATCATCGACTACACCGATCGGACGACGTGCGTGCTGTTCGGCGATGGTGCGGGTGCGGCCGTCGTCTCGGCCGCGCCGGGACCGGGTCTCGGGATCATCGACTTCGTGCATGAAGTGGACGGCAGCGGCGGTCCTGCACTGTGCATGCCGGCGGGTGGATCGCGCCTGCCGGCGTCGCACGAGACTGTCGACAACCGCCAGCACTACGTCCACCAGGACGGTCAGACCGTCTTTCGTTTCGCGGTCCGCAAGAACGAGGAGATCTGCCGGCGCCTCCTCGAGCGCAACGGGATCGGCCCCGACGACATCGACCTGTTCGTGTCGCACCAGGCCAACAAGCGCATCATCGAGAACACGGCGGAACGCGTCGGCGTCCCGCGCGAGAGGGTCGTCATCAACATCCAGGAGTACGGCAACACGACGGCCGCCACCATCCCGCTGGCGCTGCACGACGCCGTGAAGGACGGCCGCCTGAAGAAGGGCGACCTCGTGCTCATGGCCTCGGTCGGCGCCGGCTTCACTGCCGGATCAGTCCTGCTGCGCTGGGCGTATTGAGCGGGCCTGGCTCGACCTTCGACTGCGATCAGGTCGCCCTGCGCTTGCCGAAGGGCGGAGCGCCGGTCCTGCCAGGCAGGATGACGTGCCCTGGTGGCGTCATCGTCGCTGGCTGGACAGGGAATGCGCATGGGTGCAGGCGGGAGGACGCGCCAAGGGGACGAGCACCGAGACGGGGACGGACTGTAGCGTCTGGGCGAGGAAGAGCCAGCGTTCCGTTGCTGACTCCACGGGGCGGTGTTCCGTGCCTGTCAGAAGATCGCGCCACGCGCCTGAGGGCGCCGATGGCGACAGTACGACGCGCGAGGTTGCCCAGGCGGCGCCGACGGGCCAGTCTCCATGCAGTCGCGCCGTGCGCGTCCCCGCGATGACGATGGCCCAGCGATCGGCTGACGCCACACGTGCGTAAGCCATCGCTGTCGCATCGACGGATGTCTCGGCGAGGAGCGGTTGGTAGCCGCCCTGCAGCCACAGCTCGGGATCCGCGCGCCGTGCCCGCAATAGCGTGGACACCACGTGCCGCTTGATATCGCCGTCCTGCCAGGTGTCGAGCCACGCGGCGAGCCGATCCGGGCCGAACGTGCTGGCCTGCTGCGCCGCCGTTACGTGTGCGAGACGCGTTGCGAGCCCGTCGAAATCGACAGGGCCCCTGTTGTCGGGATCGACGAGGTGGAGTGCCCACTCCTCGGTGCCCTGATACGTATCGGGCATGCCGGGCGCCGTCAGCTTGATGGCGGTCTGCGCGAGTGCGTTGCTCACGCCATGTCGCATCACGCGCGTCATGAGCGGACGCAGCGCCGCGAGCGCGCGCTTCGAGCCAGGCCCTCGCAGCAGGCCTTCGACGTACGCGAGCATGCCGGTTTCGTACGCCTCATTGGGCGTCAGCCAACTGGTGTGCCGCTTGGCTTCACGGATCGCCTTGGTCATGTACGTCTGCAACCGTTCGACGAGCGCCTCTGGTGCTGGCGCCGCGACGGGCACATCGGGCGGCCAGCATCCGACGAGGATCTGGAGGCATCGATACTCATCGCTGCGATCGGGTGCCCACGTATCGGCAAGCCGCACGCGCAGGTGTGACGTTGCGCGCAGCACACGACCGAGCGTCTCCCGCCAGGGATCGGGCAACTCCGACAGCACGTTGAGGCGCGCACGCACGTCCTCGCCGAGCTTCGTGTCATGCGTCGTCAGCGTCGTCATCGTCAGCGGCGTGTCGGCGACGCGAGAGGCCATGCGCGTGTGGAACTCCTCCACGTCGCGCGCCGCCCGCGCGGGCTCGCCGCCGACCTCCGTTGTGGAGACGAGCACGTTGTGACGATAGAACGCGGTGTCTTCGACGCCCTTGGCCTGCACCGGACCCGTGTACTGCTGCAGCTTCATCGCGAACGCGAGACGGCGCTCGTGCATCCCGTCGTTGTCGCTGCCGTCAGCGGTCTCTTCGCGCTCCGAAAGCAGCACCGCGCGCAGGAACGTGAAGAGCGATCGCTCCGTCGCGGGGTTGCGTCGCCGCGCCTCGGCGATGGTCCTGTCGATGATGATCCCGTCTTCGGGCGTCCACCCTCGCGGACCGACGTACGTCCTGTAGACGGGGATGCACGCGACGTATTCGATGAGCAGTTCCCGAAGGCTGTTCTGCGTGAAGTCGCGCGTGCGCCTGTCCGATCGCGCGATGCGGGCAAGCGCGTCGGTCAACACGCCGAGCTCGCTCGACATCGTCGTGTTCATGATCAGCTTCTTCGACTCGTACACGATCTCGTGCAGCGGATCGCGCAGACCGGTGACGCGCGCGTGGAGACGTTGCAGCTGACGCATGCCGGCAGGATCGAGGAAGAGCCCGTTCACGTCGGACAGGAACGCATAGCCCGTCGTCCCGTGTACCTCCCAGTCGGGCCGCAGCCGTTCGCCGTTGGAGAGGATCTTCTCCGCAACGGTGTAGATCGGCGCCGTGCGCGCCGTGGCGATCCGCGCCAGCGCCTGAAGCCGCTCGAAGTATGCCGGCGGATCGAGCAGGCCGTCGGGATGATCGACGCGCAGCCCGTGCACGATGCCTTCGCGCAGCCAGCGTTCGACGAGGACGTGCGTGGCGTCGAACACGTCGTCGTGCTCGACGCATACGGCGGCAAGGTCGTTGACGTCGAAGAAGCGGCGATAGTTGATCTCGTCGACGGCCGTTCGCCACGACGCGAGCCGGTAAGGCTGTGCCTCGAGCAGCATGTGGAGGTCGTCGAACGATTCCGGATGACCGGGACGGCCGTTCACGTGCCTGAGCGCGCCTTCGATGGCGTCGAGGACGACAGGCGTGTCAGCGACGAGCCGTGCAAGGCGGCCCCGCAGCACCTCCTTCTCTCTCGCGCGAGTCGCGATGCGATCGGACTGCGTGTCCGTGTAGGGCGGCAGGTTGCTCAGTCCTTCGATGATGCTCAGGAACTCGAGCACGGCCGGATGCGCGTCGCCGAACGTTGCGCGCAGGTGCGGCTCGGCATGCCGCAGCGCGATGGGCGCCTGCCGCGGATTGATCGGCAGCACGGTGTCGACGTACCGCAGCAGCAGGCGGCCATCGTCGAACGCGACCTGAAGCTCGCCGCGCTCGAGCACCGCGCCGTACTGATCGCCGAGAATCGGTAGCAGTACCTTCTGGTGCAGGTGCGGCGTGATCGGTTCCCAGTCGATGTCGAAGTACCCGGCGTACATCGAGCACGGGCCGTTCTCCAGCACCTCACGCCACCACGGGTTGGCCTGTGGATCCACGCCGACATGGTTGGGGACGATGTCGGCGAGCAGTCGCAGACCGTGACGATGTGCGGTGCTCGCGAGACGTACGAGATCGTCGTCGGTGCCGAGATCCGGATTGAGCGCGCCGTGTTTGCAGATGTCGTAGCCGTGCGTGCTGCCGGGTCTCGCCTCCAGCATCGGAGAGAGATACAGCGCACCAACGCCCAGCGACGCGAGGTACGGAACGAGGGCTTCGGCGTGCGCGAAGGTGACCGACGGTCCGAGCTGGAGCCTGTACGTGCTCGTGGGTGTCCATGCGGCGTGCGTGAGGCTCACGACGACACTCCTGCGGTGTGAAGCACCACGGCATACGGTGCTGACGGTGCATCGATCGCGATCGCGTCGCCCTCGACACTCACGCTGGTGGCCCGCGGCGCCGCGGTGGACGCCGTGGCATGGAGAAGGCGAACCTCGCGTCCCGCCACGTTGCGCGGCCACGGCACGAATCGCGCGGGCGTGTCGGAGAAGTCGACGATGGTGACCAGGTGTCCGCCGCACGCGCTCGGTTGCGCGAGACACAGCGCCCGCGGCCCGACCACGTCGCAGCGGATCGACGTCCTGTCGCGGGGCATCGACAGGTGCGCGGCGCGGATCCCCAGCAGCGCCGTCGTCTCCGCCAGCACGTGTGCGTGGATCGGCTTCGCAGGCTCGGTCCAGTCGAGCACGCTGGCCCGCCACGTCGCGATGTCCTGTGGACTCGGGATCCGCGCACTGGCCAGGTCGCTCGCGAACGCCGCGAATCGCCTGAACTCGCGCCGGCGTCCGTCGATCACCTGACGCCCGAGCCCTGGCTCGTGATCGGTGAAGTACAGGAACGGCGTCGACGCTGCCCATTCCTGCCCCATGAAGAGGAGTGGCGTCTCAGGCGCCGTCAGGAGCAGGGCCGACGCGGCAAGCCACGCGGCGATGTCGATCCCGTGATGCAGGCGATCGCCGAACGCCCTGTTACCGATCTGGTCGTGGTCCTGCAGGCAGATGACAGCGGCTTCGATGGGCACGTCGTGCGGCGGTGTGCCGCGTGCGCCGCCGAAGTGCGACGCGTACTGGCCGGTGAACACCCACCCGTCGCGGACGGCCGTCGCGATCTCGCCGATGTCTCCCGTGAAATCGGCGAACCACGCGTCGCGATCGCCGGCGAGATGGCGGCGTACCGCGTGATGGAAGTCGTCGGTCCAGACGCCCGTCATCCCTGCGCCACCGCGCGAGACGGGATGCAGCAGCGTGTTCAGGTTGCGCTCGTCCTCGGCGATGAGGTGGACCTCGCGATCGGAGATGCACGCAGCGACTTCGCGCGCCAGCTGCGCCAGCAGATGCTCGGGACTGGTGTCCACGAGCGCGTGCGTGGCGTCGAGCCTCAATCCATCCATGTGGTACTCGATGAGCCAGTGGAGCGCGTTGTCGCACAGGAGCCGGCGCACGTCGGTGCTGCCCGGGCCATCGAGATTGATGGCCCGGCCCCATGGCGACGTGCTGCTGTGGAAGATGGTGGGCATCCACGCCGCGAGATAGGCACCGTCGGGACCCAGATGGTTGTAGACGACGTCGAGCAGGACCGCCAGACCGAGCGCGTGCGCGCGATCGACGAGACGGCGCAGATCGTCAGGATGGCCGTAGCGCTCCGACGGCGCGAAGAGCGCCCCGCCGTCGTAGCCCCAGTTCCTCGTGCCTGGAAACGCGGCGATCGGCATCAGCTCGATGGCCGTCACGCCGAGTGCGGCGAGTTCCGGCAGCTTCGCCGTCGCGGCAGCGAATGTCCCCTCGCTGGTGAAGGTCCCTACGTGCAGTTCGTAGATCGCGAGGCGAGGGCGTGCGACCCCCGTCCACGACGCGTCAGTCCATGCGAACGCATCAGGGTCGACGAGCATCGATGGACCATGCACGCCGTCGGGTTGCCAGTGGCTGCACGGGTCGGGCCACGTGTGCGTCTCGTCGCGACCGAGCATGTAGCGATCGCCGGCGCGCGCACCGATGACGTGCGCCTCGAACACGTCGCCCTCGCGTCGCGTCATCTGGTGGACGTCGCCGGTGCTCATCACCACGGAGACCGACGCGGCGTCGGGCGCGCAGACGCGGAACGTCGCGCCCGTGGTCTCTGCGGTGCCCGGTGCCCGGGGCCTCGTCCCTTCGATCCGATGCCCGATGCCCGGTGCCCGGTGCCCGGCCCCTTCGATCCTGTGCAGACGCGGTCCGAACGCCGGCTGCCACCGCGCGCTCATCGGCTCGCTCCCGTGCTGCGCGCGGCGAGGTCGGCGAGCATGCGCGTGGCCTGTTCCCGCCGCGCGTGCCCGGCGCTCGCCGCGTCGACGAGCAACCGCCAGAGCAGTCCCGCCCGCAGTCGTGCGACGAGGACGGCCGGCTCTGGCGCCGACCGTCCTTCAGCGGCAAGGCCTTCCTGCCAGCCGCGCACGAGACTCCATGTCGCCACGGCCCACCACGCGCGCGCCGCGGCGATGGGGGCCGGAGCGTCGTCGACGGCAGGCAGGACCGTGAGCGCCACGTAGGCGAGATCGGCAGACAGCGCGGCGATGTCGCGCTCGCCCGGATCGGCGCCGCCGCTGTGCAGGCCCGGCGTGCTGTCGTCGGGATCGATGGGGATCGGGGCGTGGCCTGCCCACCGCCAGCGCGCCAGCGCGCCGAGGACCTGACGTGAGTCCAGCACGTGTCGGGCGGCATCGCTGCCGAGCAGCGTGGCCCATCGGCTGCGCACCGAGTTCGGTACGCCGCTCGCCGCGGCGAGCGCGGCATCGGCCAGGTCGCGATCGTGCGACGTCACGGGCGCGTCAGTCGTCGTCGCCGTGTCGGCGGCGGTCGACCGCTCGATGGCGACGTGCGTGCGCGCCACGCCATGGCCCATCGCGCGCATCATCGGTTCGAGATCGCGCAAGGGGTCGCCGTCCAACGGCGGTGCGTCACGCTCTTCGATCAACCACACGAACGGATCGGGTGCGGCATCGAGCGACCGCGGCTCGCCGATCCATTGCCTGGCGAGGGCTTCGGCGCGCTGCCACCCGTCCTCCGGGTACGGGACGCGCGACCGGAGCAGCACGAACGGCCAGCGCGCGCCGTCGGGCGTGAGCAGGTCGATGCCCGCGTACACGGCAGGCAGGTCGACGTCGAGATCGTCGGCCAGTGCGGCCATCAGTGTGTGTTCGTACGAGCGTCCTGGCAGCAGGCGTCGCCGGATCTTCAACTCCGCGGCCGCGCCGCACGCGATGACCGTCTGCGCCAGTGTCGTCGGCAGGGCCTCGTACGGCTCGTGGTCGGCAAGCACGACAGGGCCGCGCGATGCCGCGTCGAAGGTGCCGCCCTGACCCGTGAATCGCGCACCCTCGGTCAGCGCGCGCATCAGCACGCGAGCCGCGTCCGCCTCGACGACTTCGTGCAGCACGCCCGTCCGCGCCCCGCCGATGCGCGCGAGCACCAGATCCGGGTGCGTGTCGAGCACCTCTTCGCCGCGCGCGCCGGCCGTGAACGTCAGGGTCAGGCCGAACCTGTAGGTATCCACTTCGCCTTCCACGTCGACGGCCACGAGCACCACCGGCTCGGTCCCGTCGCGCGCGACGGCATGCGCGGCCACGCGCACCGCACGGACCTGTGCGCCAGGTGCGCGATACCAGGGCTGACGCTGAAGGTATGGCAGCAGATAGCGCCGCTCGAGGATCGCGCGGACGGGACCGTCCAGGACCGTGCTCCACCTGTCACTCACGAGCAGATCCGGAAGGGGATGGCGGCGCTGCTCGTCGGCGGCCTCGCTTCTTGCGCGTGGATCCGAAGCCTCGACGAGGTCGAGCCAGTACCAGCCGAATGGCGCAAGGGTGACAGGGAGTGTGCCATCGGCGACCGACGGCAGGCGCGTGCCGCCGAGTATCTCCACGGGCACGCGCACGTTGGTGGATCGCCGGGCTCGGAGAGCCGGCCCTACCACCGAAGCCGGTCCTACCATCGATTCCGTCGGGCCGGTGGCGATTTCTATTTGCGCCGCCTGTACGTCGGCAGACAGGTTGGCGACAACGAGGACGCGCTCGTCGCCGAGCGTGCGGGTGAACGCGAGCACGCGACGATTGCCCGTCTCGGGAAACTCGACGAGACCGCGGCCGAACGTGCGTCTGGTCTGGCGTGCGGCGATCATGCGTCGCGTCCAGTGCAGGAGCGACGAGGGCGTCCGTTCCTGTGCCTCGACGCTGACGGCCTGATACCCGAACACCGCGTCCATCACGAGCGGCGCGCAGAGCCGCTGCGGATCGGCGGTCGAGAAGCCGGCGTTGCGATCGCCCGTCCACTGCATCGGCGTGCGGACGCCGTAGCGATCCGAGAGGTAGATGTTGTCGCCCATCCCGATCTCGTCGCCGTAATACACGACGGGCGTGCCCGGCAGAGACAGCAGCAGGACCGTCAGCAGTTCCACGCGACGCCTGTCGCCGCCGAGCAGTGGCGCGAGCCGTCTGCGGATGCCCGCGTTGATCCGCATGCGCGGGTCCTCGGCGAACGCGCGCCACATCGACTCGCGCTCCTCGTCGGTCACCATCTCGAGCGTCAGTTCGTCGTGGTTGCGCAGGAACAGCGCCCACTGGCAGAGGTCGGGGATGTCTGGCGTCTGCCGCAGGATCTCGACGATCGGCTCGCGGTCTTCGCGCTGCAGCGCCATGTACAGGCGCGGCATCAGCGGGAAGTGGAACGCCATGTGGCACTCGTCGCCCGCGCCGAAGTACGCGCTCACGTCGGCAGGCCACTGATTCGCCTCGGCCAGCAGCGCGCGTCCCGGATACTCCGTGTCGAGGAAGCGCCGGACCTGCCTGATGATGGCGTGCGTCTCCGGCAGGCTCTCGCACGACGTGCCTTCACGCTCGATGAGGTACGGGATCGCGTCGAGGCGGAAGCCGTCGACGCCGAGATCGAGCCAGAACCGCATCACGCGCAGCATCGCGCGCAGCACGCGCGGGTTGTCGTAGTTGAGGTCTGGCTGATGGTGGTAGAACCGGTGCCAGTAGTACGCCCGCGCCACGGGATCCCACGTCCAGTTGGACGCTTCCGTGTCGCTGAAGATGATGCGCGTGTCCTCGTACCTGCTCGTCGAGTCGTGCCACACGTAGAAGTCGCGTGCCGGGGATCCCGGCGGGGCCTGTCGTGCGGCCTGGAACCACGGGTGCTGGTCGGACGTGTGGTTCATCACCAGTTCGGTGATGACGCGCAGCCGTCGCGCGCGGGCCTCACGCAGGAAGCGGCGCACGTCGCGCAGCGTGCCGTACGCGGGGTGCACGCTCTGGTAGTGCGCGATGTCGTACCCATCGTCCCGGAGCGGCGACGGATAGAAGGGGAGGAGCCACAGCGTGTCGACGCCGAGGCGCTGGATGTAGTCGAGTCTGGAGATCAGGCCTGCGAAGTCACCGATCCCGTCGCCGTTGCCGTCCAAGAAGGTCCGCACGTGGACCTGATAGATGACGGCGTCCTTGTACCAGTCGATGGGAGTTCCGTGCGTGAGTTCGTCCATGTCACCTGAAATGCGACGTGCACGCCTGCCGCAACCGGTACGGTCGGGCTGACGTGCACGAGCCGGCGCGGGGCCGGAGATGAGATGGATCGAGTTTACCGGACGGGGGCGTGACCTGGCTCGTCGGTGCGCAGCAGCACGACGGATCGCCCGGCCACCTCGTACGTGAGGGGCTGGGCGGCGAGCTCGCCGGGTGCGGTCGTGATGCTGGTGTCGAAGACGAGCGTCCACGGCAGACCGCTCGGCGCGGCAGGCAGCGTGAACGTGCACGCGTCCTCGTCGGCGTTGAGCAACACGAGCAGCGTGTCGTCCAGGACGGGCTGGCCGCGTCGGTCGATCTCGTCCATCGCGGTGCCGTTGAGCAGGACGCCGATCGTGCGGACGTGCGGGGCCGACCACATCGAGTCGTTCATCTCCACGCCCGAGGGATCGAACCACGCCAGATCCTTCACCCCTGCGCCGCGCAGGGGCCGCCCCTGGAAGAACCGCTGCCGCCGCAGCACGGGATGCGTCTGGCGCTTCGCGATCAGCATGCGGGTGAAGTCCAGGAACTCCCGATCGCTCTCGGTGATGTCCCAGTCCACCCAGCTGATGTCGTTGTCCTGGCAGTAGGCGTTGTTGTTGCCCTTCTGCGTCCGCCCCATCTCGTCGCCGCCGCAGATCATCGGCACGCCCTGCGACAGCAGGAGCGTGGCCATGAAGTTGCGGCGCTGTGTGACGCGTGCCGCGTTGACGACGGGGTCGGTCGTCGGCCCCTCCGCTCCCATGTTCATCGAGAGGTTGTTCGATTCGCCGTCGCGATTGTCTTCGCCGTTGGCGTCGTTGCGCTTGATCTCGTAGGTGACCAGGTCGTTGAGCGTGAACCCGTCGTGACACGTGACGAAGTTGATGCTCGCGCTCGGCAGGCGCCCCGTGTGTTCGTAGAGATCGCTGCTCCCGGACAGACGCGTCGCGAACTCGGAGACCTGCCCGCCGTCGCCGCGCCAGAAACGCCGCACCGAGTCGCGATAGCGGCCGTTCCACTCGGTCCAGCCGACGGGGAAGTTGCCGACCTGATACCCGCCCTCGCCGAGATCCCAGGGCTCGGCGATCAGCTTTACCTGCGACAGCACGGGGTCCTGATGGATGATGTCGAAGAACGCACCCAACTTGTCCACCGCGTGCAGTTCGCGCGCGAGCGCACTCGCCAGGTCGAACCGGAAGCCGTCCACGTGCATCTCGAGCACCCAGTACCGCAGGCTGTCCATGATGAGCTGCAGCACGCGCGGGCTCTGCATGTTCAGCGTGTTGCCCGTGCCCGTGAAGTCCTCGTAGTAGCGCCGATCGCCGGGCGTGAGCCTGTAGTACGAGACGTTGTCGATGCCACGGAGCGACAGCGTGGGACCGAGGTGACTGCCTTCGGCCGTGTGGGTGTAGACCACGTCGAGGATGACCTCGAGACCCGCCGCGTGCCGCGTCCGCACCATCGTCTTGAACTCGCGCACCGAGCCGTAGGGTGAGCGGCCCACCGAGTAGCGCAGTTCCGGCGCGAGGAACGCGAGCGTGTTGTAGCCCCAGTAGTTGGAGAGCCCCGCCTTGACGAGATGCCAGTCGTCGATGTGGTGGTGCACCGGCAGCAGCTCGACGGCCGTCACGCCGAGATCCAGCAAGTGCTCGATCGCGGCCTCGGACGCGAGGCCGAGATAACTGCCGCGGAGTTCCTCTGGGACTCCGGGATGGCGCTTCGTGAAGCCGCGGACGTGCAGCTCGTAGATGATCGTCTCGTGCCAGGGCCGCTTCAACGGGCGGTCGTCGCCCCACGTGAACGACTGGTCGACCACCGCCGCCAGCGGCGCGTACGCCGCGTTGTCCCGGTCGTCCCGGCTGTCTGGAGACCCGATCGTGAAACCGAACATGCTGTCGTGCCAGCGCACGTTGCGCCCCACGGCCTTGCCGTACGGATCGAAGAGGAGCTTCGCGGGATTGAAGCGATGGCCCGCGCGCAGGTCGTGCGGTCCGTGCACGCGATAGCCGTACAACTGCCCCGGCTTCGCTTCAGGCAGATAGCTGTGCCAGACCTGGTCGGTGCGCTCCCGCAGCGGGATCCTGTGCGACTCGCGGCCCGCGTACGGCGAGTCGAAGAGACAGAGGTCCACGCCCGTGGCGTGTTCCGAGAACAGGGCGAAGTTGACGCCGATACCATCCCACGTGGCGCCGAGCGGATAAGGAGAACCTGGCCAGACTTTCATCGTGTACGAGAGGCGCGGCGACGACGCGGCCGTCGCGCGGCGCCCAAGTATGTCATCGGCCGCTCAGGCCGTTGATGCAGCCCGACCCAGGGCGGCGCGCAAGGCGTCCTCCAGAATCGGGTGCGTGAAGGTGAATCCTGCCTGCTGCAGCGCGCGCGGCAGGACGCGCTTGCTGCTGAGGAGTTCGGCCCGCGCCATCTCGCCGACGAGCGCCTCCAGGACGCCAGCCGGCATGGGGAGCGCCGCGGGGCGGTGGAGTACGTGCGCCAGCGTGCGCGTGAACTCCGCGTTGGTGACCGGTGTCGGCGCCGTCACGTTGATGGGCCCGGCGACGTCATCGCGCGTCAGCGCCAGCAGGACCGCACGCAGGACGTCGGTCATCCCCACCCAACTGTAGAACTGCGTGCCGGGACCGAGTCGCCCGCCGAGGCCCAGCGAGAACGGCAGGCGCATCTTGCCGAGCGCGCCGCCACGCCCGTCGAGGATCACGCCGAAGCGGGGGTGCACCACGCGGATGCCGGCCTCGCGTGCCGGGGCTGCGGCGGCCTCCCAGGCCTGGCAGGTCTCGGAAAGGAAGCCGCGACCGGGCGGGCTGTCTTCCGTCAGATCCTCGGTGCCACGGTCGCCGTAGTACCCGATGGCCGAGGCGCTCACGAGCACCCGCGGCCGTGCGGACACGGTGGCCAGCGACCGCGCCAGGGCCGCCGTCGGGCCGACGCGGCTGTCGCGGATGCGGGCCTTCACGGCTGGGGTCCAGCGCGCGCTGGCCACGCCCTCGCCGGCCAGATGGACCACGGCGTCAAGCCTCCCGAACATCGCCGTGTCTGGCAGGCCGACCGCGGGCGCCCACCGATGCTCGTCTCCGCTGCGCGGTCCGCGACGCACGAGTCGAATCACGTCGGGGCCAGCCTCGCGGAGGAACGGCACGAGCGCCGTGCCGACCAGACCCGTCGATCCCGTGATGGCAATGCGCATCTCGACTCCATCCTTTGCCATGGTCGTGCTCGGCGCGCGATCATGACGCCCTGCCCGTGGCGCCAACGCCAGCCGGGCGCCCCGACGGTTGCCGATGCGTGTTGACGAGTTCGACTTCCACCTGCCAGAAGCCCAGATCGCCCAACACCCACCCGATCGGCGGGGGACGTCGCGCATGCTCGTCCTCGATCGCATCACGGGCGCGATCGACGACACGACCGTTGCCGACCTCCCTGAGTGGCTGCGCAAGGGTGACGTGCTCGTGCTCAACGACACGCGCGTGTTCCCGGCGCGCCTGCTCGGGCGTCGACTGCCTGGTGGAGGGCGACTCGAGTGCCTGCTCGTCCAGGCCCACGGCGGCGACGCATGGGATGCGCTCGTCCACCCTGGGCAGCGCCTGCGCGTCGGCAGCACGTTCGTGTGCGACGGACCCGATGGCGCGATCCACGGCTCGATCACCGGCCGCGGCGAGTTCGGCAGGCGTCGGGTGCAACTCCGCGCCGACGGTTATCGCGACGTCGATGCCGCGATCGAGGCCATCGGCCACGTGCCACTGCCGCCCTACATCAGGCGGCCTGACGCCTCCACCGATCGCGAACGATATCAGACAGTGTTCGGGATGCATCGCGGCTCGGTGGCCGCGCCGACGGCCGGGCTGCATTTCACGCCCGCGCTGCTCGACGCGATACGCGCCCGTGGTGTCGACGTCGTCACCATCACGCTGCACGTGGGCTACGGCACCTTCAAGCCCGTGCGTGTCGATCAGATCGAGGATCACATCGTCGATCCGGAGCGCTATGAGGTGCCGGACGCTGCGGCGGCAACCATCAACAGAGCGAAAGCCGAGGGGCGTCGCGTGGTGGTGGTCGGGACGACGAGCACGCGTGCGCTCGAGAGCGCCGTCGACGATGAGGGGCGCGTGCGTGCGGGGGCGGGCAACGCGACCATGTGCATCAGGCCGGGTCACACGTTCCGCGTGGTCGACGCGCTGATGACCAACTTCCACGTCCCGCGCTCATCCCTGCTGTTTCTCGTATGCGCCTTCGCCGGCCGGGAACGCGTCCTCGCCACCTACGCCCACGCCGTCGCCAACGGCTACCGCTTCTACAGCTACGGCGACGCGATGCTGATTGTGACGGGGAGCAATGACGAATGACGAATGCTTGCCGCGCCGTAGCACCATAGGTGCGAAGGCGGGACGGTTGCCGGCTATCCTCTCCTCATGACCTCCACGAAACTGACCTTCCTCGCCGGACTGCTGGCCGGCTCGGCGATCACGGTTGGCGTGCTGACGCTCGGCCACGCGGGCGTCGCCGCGGCCACGCCGCCGGCCGCACAGGTTGCGGGCAGATACGCCAGTCAGACCGTGTTCGAGAACGAGCGGGTGCGCGTGAAGGACGTCACGTTCCCGCCGGGCGTGTCCGACACGGGGATGCACACGCACGACCTTGCGCACGTGGGCGTGATCCTCACGGAAGGCCGGCTCGTGTTCACCGAGAAGGACGGCACGAAGGAGACGGCGTCGTTCTCGAGCGGCAGCGTCGGCTTTCGCGGGCCGAACGCCACGCACATGGTGGCCAATCCGGGCACGACGCCGATGCGCGTGATCGAGGTCGAGCTGAAGTGAACGGGCAACCGGCAATCAGGGGACGGCAACCGGCAACCGTCAACGGGCAACCGGGTGTCGAAGGCCGTCAACGGGCAACCGGCGATCGGCAGCCGGGCTCACGCATGTCGCGTCGCGCTCGGCTCCGGCGCGTGGCCTGGGGCGTCGTGGCGGTCGTGGTGATTGTCGGATGCGCGCTGCTGCAGCCGTCACTGGTCACTTACGCACAGGCGCCGGGCGCACCTGCGCGCCCCAACATCGTCATCATCCTCGCCGACGACATGGGGTACGGCGATCTCGCGTCGTACGGGCATCCGGCGCACCGCACGCCGAACCTCGATGCCATGGCGCGCGAAGGCGTGCGCGCCACGGCGGCGTATGCACCGTCGCCGTCGTGTTCACCGACGCGTGCGTCGTTGCTGACGGGCCGCTACGCGTTCAGGGTGGGCATCAAGGCGCCGCTCGCGCCGTTGAGCGAGAGCGGCCTGCTCGCACGCGAACATGTGACGATGCCGCAGGTGCTGCACGAGGCGGGCTACAGGACGATGCTCGTGGGCAAGTGGCATCTCGGCGACAGGCCGGGCATGCGCCCGCTCGACCACGCGTTCGATCGCTTCGTGGGCATGCTCTACAGCCACGACTACAAGGATCCGTTCGTGAAGACGCCCGAGAAACTGGCGATCTTCGATGGCGAGACGCGGCGCGTCGAGGAGCCCGATCCAGCCACGCTCACGGCGACGTACACGCGCGAGGCCGTGGCGTTCATCCGCGAGAGCGCGGCAGCGAAGACGCCGTTCCTGCTCTACTTCGCGCAGCCGATGCCGCACACGCCGCTCGCCGTGTCGAAGAAGTGGAAGGGCATGACGCGGAGCCTCTATGGCGACGTGATGGCGGAACTCGACGACTCGGTGGGGCAGGTGAGGGCCGCGCTCGCCGCGACGGGCGTCGCGCGCGAGACGCTCGTGATCTTCGCCAGCGACAACGGCCCCTGGAATGCCATGCCTCCGCGCATGTTGGGTCGCGACATCGTCAAGCCCTGGGACCACGGTACGCCGGGGCCGTTCAGGGCAGGCAAGGGGTCGACGTACGAGGGTGGGCATCGCGTGCCGTTCCTCGCCGTATGGCCGGGGACGATCGCGGCGGGCCGGACGACGGATGTGCCGATCAGTCTTGTCGACGTGTTCCCGACGGTGGCTGTGCGTGCCGGGCTGTCTGCACGCGTGCCCGCTCGCGTCGATGGCATCGACGTGTGGTCCGTGCTGACGGGCACCGGCGACGCGCCGGCGGATCGTGTGCTGCTGTACGACAACCAGGGGAAGGCCGAAGCGATTCGCGTCGGGCCGTGGAAGCTGCGCGTGGGCACGACGGGGCAGGGCGCGGAGGCCCGCGAGCAGGTGGAGCTGTTCAACCTGCTCGACGATCCGTCGGAGCGCTACGACCAGTCGGCCGCGCAGCCTGATGTCACATCGCGCTTGCGCGAACGGCTCCGCGAGGAGAACGCGAGGTAGCGCGAGCATGCCGAGGCTTCCACGTGCTGCGCAAGGTGTCGCAGGCGCCAGAACCAGCCGTGGGCGCGTGCCGGCGCACCGCTCTGGTACAATCAGCCGTTCTGGTCTCCGTCGGCGTCGCCGCAGGAGGCCAGCCTGCCAGGGGTGCCGGTGTAGCTCAGCCGGTTAGAGCATGCGTCTCATAAGCGCAGGGTCGGCGGTTCGAGTCCGCCCACCGGCACCATAGTTTCTTCCAGCCCCATCCATAGTGGTCCACGCCATCACGATTTGCGCCTGAATTTGCGCGATCGCGTCCGTGGTGGTCTACTCTTGTCCCTAGCCATCGCCACGTTGTTGCAGTAGGACACGCAGTAGACAGCCTCCTACTGCATCCTCCGCCGAAGTTCCTACTGCAACGTGGCTGGCCGGAGGCGTCATGTCACGTCTGGTCGTGCCCCTCAGCGATGCGCGGATCCGGCGAACGAAGGCCGGCGCCACGCCCGTCCGCCTGTCCGACGGCGACGGCCTCTTCCTGCTGGTCCAGCCGAGCGGCTCTGCCCTCTGGCGGTTTGACTACATCCTTCAGGGCCGCCGCAGCACGCTGTCGTTCGGCGCCTACCCCGAGGTGTCGCTGGCGCTCGCCCGGCAGCGCCGGGCGGAGGTGCGGGCGAAAGTCGCCGCCGGCATCGACCCCAGCCGTGAGCGGCGGGAGGCCCGCGAGGCGGCCGTCCAAGCGATGACGTTCGCCGAGGTCGCCGACGAGTGGCTCGAGCGGCAGAAGCACGTGCTCGCGGCGGTCACGTTCGAGAAGGCGACCTGGATGCTGAAGTCGCTGGTCAACCCGTGGCTCGGCAAGCGCCCGATCGCGGAGATCGAGCCACCGGAGCTGCTCTCGGTGCTGCGCCGCATCGAGAGTCGCGGGAAGCACGAGACCGCCCATCGCACCAAGCAGCGCTGCGGCCAGGTTTTCCGCTACGCCATCGCCACCGGACGTGCGCAGCGTGACCCGTCGGCCGACCTCCGCGACGCGCTCACGCCCGTGCGATCGCAGCACCGCGCGGCGGTCACGCACCCGGAGCAGGTGGGCGAACTCCTGAACGCCATCGACGGGTACCATGGGAGCTTCGTCGTCCGGGCGGCGCTCCAACTCGCGCCGCTCGTCTTCGTCCGCCCGGGAGAACTCCGGAAGGCGGAGTGGAGTGAGATCGACCTCGATGCCGCTGAGTGGCGCATCCCAGCGGAGCGCATGAAAATGCGCGAGGCGCACATCGTGCCACTGAGCACCCAGGCCGTCGCCATCCTGCAGGAGCTCAGGCCGCTCACCGAGCACTCGCGCTACGTGTTCCCGTCCATCCGCACCATCACGCGGCCAATGAGCGACGGCACCATCAACGCCGCGCTGCGACGACTGGGTTACGACTCCGACCAGCACGTTGGCCACGGCTTCCGTGCGATGGCCTCCACGCTGCTGAATGAGATGGGCTGGGCGCCGGACGTCATCGAGCGCCAGCTAGCGCACGCCCCGCGCAACAAGGTGCGAGCGGCCTACAACCGCGCGCAGCACCTGGCGGAGCGGCGGAAGATGATGCAGGTTTGGGCCGACTTCCTAGCCGGCTTGCGATGACAATATCGTTCCTCGGTGGACAGGTCAAAACCGGCAATTGATGGACGACGCAAAACCGGCAATTGTCGGGGCGCGGCCGAGACAGGGTGAGTTCTATCCCAGGCGCTCCCCTGGGGGCAAATCGGTCGTCAGTTTCGTGCGCCAGCTGCGCGGCCCGCACGTGAGGACGTGGGCGTGGTGCAGGAGGCGGTCGAGTAGCGCGGTGACCGCCGCGGTGTCGCCCAGGAGCTTGCCCCAGTCGTCGACGGGCCGGTTCGAGGTCAGCAGCGTGGAGGCCCGCTCGTAGCGCCGCATGATCAGCTCGAGGAGTTCCTCGGCCGCCGTATGCGGCAGCTTGCGCATACCGAGGTCATCGATGATCAGGAGCGGCACGGTCCCCAGTTCCGTCAGCGTCTGCTTGCGCGTGCCCGCCAGGGTGGCGTCGGCGAGGTCTTCGAGCAGCGCGTGGGCTTCGCGGTAGATCACGCGGTAGCCCTGACGAATCGCGGCATGGCCGAGCGCCTGCGCGAGATGACTCTTGCCCGTGCCGGGGGGGCCGAGGAAGAGGACGTCCTCGCGCTGGGCGATGAAGCGCGTGGTGGCGAGGTCGTAGACGAGCGCCCGATTCATCTTGGGGTTGAAGGCAAAGTCAAAGGTGTCGAGCGAGCGCTGCGGATCGCGAAAGCGCGCGAGCTTGTGGCGCCGCTCAAGGAGGCGATCCTGCCGGCGCTGCAGTTCGTCGGTGACCAGCGCGGCGACGAGATCGAGCGGCGGCAGCCGCTCGGTCTGCGCTTGGCGCAGGCGGATCTCGAGGACGGCGGCCATACCCGAGAGGCGCAGCTGCCGTAAGGCGCGGTCGAGTTCACTGAGGGTCATGCGGGTCTCCGGTCGTGCGATCGATGAGATCGCGATAGAGCGTGACTTGGCGAATCAGGGGATCGACCTGGCGCAGCGTGAGCGGCACCGGGGGCCGACGATCGAGATAGCGACGGACAAAGCGATACGACGGGGCGCCCAGATCGCGCGCGGCGGTGGCGGCGTCCTCGACGACCGCCCCGCCGTGCTTCTTGACGAGGCTCAGCAAGCCGAGGAGATGCCGGACCGCGCGGGCGCCCTCGTGCTGCTGGAGGTAATCGGCGACGGCCCCGAGCGCGGGGCCCACGCGATGCGCAGCCGCGAGCAGGGCGAGCACTTTGGCGGGCGTCCGCGCCGGCCGGTCGGCGTCGGCAATCCGATGCCAGCCCCGCGGCGCGCGGACGTGCTCGCGCAGGAGCTGCCCGGTCGTGGGCGCGAGGATCCGGACGTGGAGGTCGGTCCATTGCACGTCGACCTGCCGACCGATCCAGCCGGGCGGCACGCCGTAGTAGGCGGCCTCGACTTCGACGCAGCCATCGAGGTGGACGGTGCGGACGCCGAAGCGGTAGTACCGAAACGGCTCGACCGGCAGCGCCCCAAGCGCGGGCTGCTCCTCGGCAAACATCGCGGCGACCTGTCGCTTCGTCGTGCCGTGGATGCGCGTGTCGGCCCACCGAGTCTCCCACTGATCGAGATGGGCTTGCGCCGCGTCGAGCGTCTCGAAGCGCAGGCCCTGCAGTGGCGTGCGCTGCGTGTGCCCGATGGCCGATTCGACCTTGCCCTTGCGATCCGGATCCCGCACCCGACAGGGCAGCGCGACGACGCCATAGGGCGCGAGCACATCGCGGTAGAGCGGATTGAGCGTGGGGTCGTAGACGTCGGGCGTGAGCACGCCCTCCTTGAGGTTGTCGAGCACGATGACCCGCACCGTGCCGCCCAGGCGCCGAAACGCGCGCTCATGGAGTTCGGCCCAAATCTGCGTGCTCGACGTCCAGACGAGCAACCGCACCGCCTTGCGCGAGTAGCCCAGGGTGAGGACGAAGAGCCGCGTCCGGCGATGCTTGCCCGTCGACGGATGACGGACCATCGGGCCCTCGCCGTAATCGACCTGCCCTTCCTCGCCGGGCGCCGTGGTGATGACGGCGTGCGCCGCCGGGGACGTGGCGCCGCGCAGGCCGGCGACGAAGCGGCGGACGCTCGCATAGCGCCCCGGAAAGCCGTGCGTGTCGACCAGGTCCTGCCAGATCGCCATCGCGTTCCGACCCCGCGCCCGCGCGTCCTCGATCAGCTCGCGGTAGGGCGCACACGCGCTGGCCGACGGTGCGCGGCTCGGCCCGGCCGCGGGCGGCGCGGGGGCTGGCGCCGCGCCAGAGTCGGTGGACACCGGGGCGACGGACATTGCCGGTTTTGCCAGTGCCCCCGGCCGGCCGCGACCGCGCACCGCAATGCCGGCGGCCTTCAGGTAGCCGCTCACCGTCTCTCGGCGGACACCGGTCGCCGTCTGGATGCGCGACAGGGTCCAGCCGAGCCGGCCCAACGCGAGAATCTGCTGCTGCGTGCTCTGGTCCAAGACGTTGCTCATCGCGAACGCAGGATGCCGACATCCTGGCCCGCCTCAACGGCTCGACCGCCGGGCTAATTGCCGGTTTTCAGGTGTCCATCAATTGCCGGTTTTGGGTGTCCACCGAGGTATACGCCTCGACGGCCTTCTCGAACGTCATCTTCGAGATCATGGCCGCGTAGCGGACGGCCTGGAGCTCCATGTGGCCGCCGTCCTCCGTTCGCTTTAGTTCGATTACCACCAGCGACCCATTCCGCGCCACGCCCAAGAGATCGATCCGTCGTCGCGAGTCCTCCCAGTCGCCGAACTCTTCGGCGATGATCAGGACATCGTCGGTGATGACATCGATCTGCGATCGCAGCAGACGCTGAAGGTCCGACCGTTCCTTCAGCCCAGCTGCCGCGAAGCGCGTTGTTTCTAGTCGCTGAATCCTGTCAGTACTAATCTCAAACAGCGCCATTGAATCGAAGTCTCTGCAATCCTGTGGAGCGCAGAGTATAGCCGCGGCTACTGCACCACGGGCAGAGCGGCTACTACTCCCGGAGCAGCGTGGTTGGCTGCACCAGCGACGCCTTCCGCACGGGACGCACTGTGGCCAACCCCGCGGCCGTCGTTGATCGCAAGCGCTCACGCTCCAGGGCCACGCTTCGGCGACGCTCGTCCCGTTGCCGTACTCGCGCGAGCAGTCGGCGCCCGGGATCAAACCGACGCTAAGGTGGAGCGCCCCACGAGACAGCGGCCATGACGCCTGTCCCCTGACGAGGGCTTTGCACCTAGCGACCGCTCCTTTCGTGCACCAAGCTGGCGTAGCTGCCGATTCACTGCGAGAATGGCCACGCTCGAGCTGCAGAGGCAGGACAGGCGACCGGCACGGTGTCAGACCTGCGTCTTTAGACTCGTCTGTTGAGCACCATAGCGCAGTGGGGGAGGTACCAGCCTAGGCATGCCGACTTTCGACGACGGATTCGAGAAGTTCGAAGAGAACTTCCGGAAGCAGCTCGCTGGCAAGACTCTCCTTGGCGAGATCCCGTTCGACGAGCAGTACTGCGACCTCCTGGCGGAGATGTTCAAAGGGCCGTTGACCCAACTTGGACTAGGCCGAGGTCTCCAGTGGATCCGCGCTCGATTGCCCATCACATTCGCGATGTGGCTGGTCAATGAGGCGTACTACGGATACGACGGTGGCTTATGGCCCATAGTCCTGCCCAAGCTAGGCCTCCAGCACCAGCCGCAGTCGGCCTTGCTGGGGAAGCTGTTCATCGAGATCATCGAAGCGCACAAGCTCCCTCGTTTCGCAAAACTCAATACGAAGTGGTCCTACCTCGGGCCGATTCTTGCCCATTGCGGTATCCCCAAGTCGCGCCTTCCCGAGTTCTTCGAGGTGGTCCTGCCTGAGGCTGCCCGAATAGGCGTGAGTTCTCCGGAGGGATTGGCCGAGTTCGAGGATCACCTCGAGGAACTCCGTGTAGCGAAGGTAATCGACTGGTTTGTGCGGTTCGGCGAGAAGACCAGTGCAGAGTTCTTGCGCCGCAGCGTGGACATGTATCGGCTCGCGCGCGATGGCAGCGACCTCCCGCCTGCGGCCGCGCTGGGCCTGCCCGAACGCGTCCGGGCCGCCTTCGCTGACTGGCGGAAGACCGCCGACATACAGGGACCCGAGTCGACCCGTTCCAGGCTGAGGCGACCGCGCCTGTACGTGGATCCGTCGCAGGGTCTTCGGCTGGAACTCCCGTCGCAACCCTGCGCGCCGTCGCACTCAGAGCTGCAGTGGGAGATTCAAGTGGATTCAGAGGCGAACCAGCTCCGCAGGGCGCCTCGATTCGTCGGCGACACGCGCACTCAAGCCGACGACGTGCTGCTCCCGAAAGCCTTCGCGTCAGTCGTCGTGCGGCTCGCCGACCCAGTAGGAAGGGCCCTCGGAATCTGGGTGCTGAACGGCGTCTCACCAGAACTTCCGGTGATCTATTTCGATCCTGCGACGACATCGCTGCTGCCGTCCCAGCAAGTGGCTGCCGGCGTCGTCGGCATGATGCACCCAGTGGGCTGGTCCGTGGCGCTCGAGCCGACGACCGACGCCAAGACGGCATCCGTCCTGAGCAATCTCGGCGCGCTGCCATTCGGGTGGTCGGCGTTCCGAGCAGCCATCTTCGACCTATCTGGTGGAACGAAGGTCCGGTTCGTGGATGCGCAGAGCATCGATCGTGGCACGCTGGAACTGGCCGAGCAGCTGGCCTTGCCGCCTCGGATTGATGGCGTCGACGTGCCGTTCCTCATGGCGCCCGATCGCGCCCGCGTGTTCTCCGGAAGCGCGCCGGCCCTTTTGGTCGCGGCCACGCTGGACGAGTTCCGCCGGGACTGGCACTTGCGCGTATCGCCAGTATCGGAGCTGTGCGACGCTGCTCCCCCGGTGGTCGCGCCGTCGGCGGAGACACTCCTTGCCGAGGCGGTGGACCGCGACGGCAAGACATGGCTGCGCGTTCCGCTGGACCAGCCATCGTTGCTCGGTCCCCGGCCATGGGGTGTGTTCGACATCGCCGCAACAGGTCCGATGGGGCAGGCGCTCCGGACCCGAATCGCCACCCTGCCCTCGATTCGCCTCAGTCACGATTGGGCCGAGTGGCGCCAGGGAGAGATGGTCCAGGCGCAGCTCTCTACGAACGCTCAGCTCACTGGCGCCGACGTTCGGCGGGTGAACCACGAGACTTGGGCGCTACCAGTGGGCGACGGTCGGGCACCGCTTCGAGTGCAGTTCGCCGGATACGGTGAGCAACGTTGGTCGATCCCACTCGACCTGCGGCTGCCGATGCCCTCATGGTCCGTGTTCGACGAAAGTGGGGCAGCGCACCTCGTGACGTGGTCGTCGCGCCCCGCCTCCGTAACGCTTCCCGACATCGACGGGCGCGCGCCGTGGCTTCTCGCCCGCCTCGAGACGCCCTGGGGCATTCCGCACGCTGTCACGGCCTCGCTCTGCTATCACGACCGAGTGCTGCTGTCGGTACCCGTGCCCATGGAGCAGAGCGGCTTCGCACGGCTTGACCTGCAACGGGTGATGGCGGACGCAAGACAGGCGGGCTTGGCGCGCACGTCGCTCCGACTCGACCTGGAACTGACCCGAACGGTCTCGTTGCAGTGCCTGTGGGTCGAACACACATGGACGGTCGACCACCTGTCGGTGACGTCAGACGGTGATGAGCTGCGAGTGACCTGGAACGAACGTGTGCCCGTTCATGGCCGAGTGCTTCGCGCCTATTCCTTGCTCCAGCCCTGGGAGGCTCCGCGTACCGTGGCTCTCGGGGACGATCAGAGTGGCACGTGGCAGGGGAGCCTCGACGCGCTTGTTTCGGAGGTGGGCCGCTACCGGATCGAACTCGGGCTCGAAGATGAATGGACGGGAAGCTACCAGAGCGTTGCCTCGGCAGAGTGGGATCACGGGCACGCAGAGGAGTGGGAAACGGCGCCGCTCGCAGGCGACTCGTCCATCGACGGCATGTTGTACAGGCTCCTCGTGGCCGCGGCGTCGGGACGCCCGCTCCTTCCCGGACACAACGCCGTCGGGACCGACGAACGCGCCGAGGAGTTGGCAACGAAGGCGCTGCTCGCGCGGCAGGCCGTTGCTCACGTCCCGGCGGTGGCCAGGCAGCTCGACGCGCTGCTGCGTCGCGTTGACTTGTGGCCGCTTCTTCGCGGCGTGCTCGCGGCCGGGGCGGCAGTGACCCCGCGAACGTTGTTGGAACTCGGTGTGCTGACGCGGCCAAGATTCGGCGCGGAAGGGGTTCCGCTGAGCGACGAGCGCGCCGACGCCCTGTGGCGGTTCTGGGAGCCGCTGGGGGCATGGGCCGATTTAAACGCGATCGAGGCAACTGGCAGCCAGGCCGCATGGATGCGGATGACTCGTCGCCTCGGCGAGCAGGCGCTGTCGACGTTGCCAACGACCTTTCGTCCGCGAGTCGACGAGTTCGCCATTACGCAGATCAACAGCAATGGTGGCACGTTCCTGCGGGGACTCCTCGAGCACTGTCGTCCCTTTCCATCGAGTCCCATCGGCGATGAAGCGTTTCAAGCGGCGTGTTTTGAATGGACCATTGCAGCAGCCGACAACCTGGCGAAGCGGGGCGACCTCGAGGCTCTCTGTCGCGAGATTGGTCCCCTCTGTGCCGAGGCCAGGACCGCGAGTGACGTTGCTCCGGAGCACCTGCCAGTGTTCGAGCGCCTTCGCAGCGAACTGAAGGCGCGCTTTCACCCGCTCTTCCAGGACACACGGCTGCTCGCGACTCACGAGGTCAGTTGGCTGCTGGCGTCGCTGATGGTGTGGCGCTCGCTGGGTCGATTGCCATTCGCGACGTGCTCCGAAACGCTACTCGCACAGCTCTCGACGCGGCTGTTCGATATCGCGCCTGCATTACTGGCGCACGACATAGTCAAGGTCTGTGCCATCGAGGCACTGCACACGCTCCAATCCAACCATGCCCCTGAACCCCAGCTCGCTGAC
The DNA here is from genome assembly GCA_020845575.1 of Acidobacteriota bacterium. NCBI lineage: Bacteria > Pseudomonadati > Acidobacteriota > Acidobacteriota bacterium. The sequence continues at coordinate 32,217 of JADLFL010000059.1, forward strand.
CAGTGACCTGATCGAGCAGTACTCGAGCTACCTTCGCAGTCGCTTTCACTTCCGCGACGCGGACCTGCGCGCGCAGTTCGCCAAGGCGCTGGGTGGCGATCGCCCGCTGCATGCGGGCCCATACCTCGAAGTACTTCCGGCGTTCAGGGCTGCTCGCAGCATCCGCGAGTTGAGCGCCGACGGTGTCCTTGCGCCTGAGTTCCTGAAGCTCGCCCCGAAGGCCGCCGACATTGAGCGGCCCCTCTATCTCCACCAGGAAGAGGCGATCACGAAGATTCAGGACGGGCGCAACGTCGTCGTGGCGACCGGCACGGGCAGCGGCAAGACCGAGACCTATCTGCTGCCGATCATCAGCCACCTGTTCGAGACGCTGTCGGCGGGCCCTCGCCGCCCCGCGGTGCGCGCGCTGCTGGTGTATCCGATGAACGCGCTCGCGAACGACCAGCTTAGACGAATCCGGCAGTTGCTCGCCGACGTGCCATCGCTGACCTTTGGTCGTTACACGGGCGAGACTCCGCAGACGAAGGACAAGGGCGAGGCGCGCTTCCGTCAGATGTGGCCGCATGAGCCAGTGCTGCGCAACGAACTCAAGAGCCGCGAAGAGATGTGGGCAGCCCCGCCCGACATCCTGATCACGAACTTCGCGATGCTGGAGTACCTCCTCGTCCGTCCGCAGGAAGCCGTCTTCTTCGCGCCTGGCACGGCCGAGTTCCTGAGGTTCCTCGTCTTCGACGAAGTCCACACCTACGACGGCGCGAAAGGCTGCGAGATTGCGATGCTGCTACGACGGCTGAAGCATCGCATCGGGGCGACCGAGCGCGGACGCCTGCGATGCATCGCGACGAGCGCGACACTGGGCGGCGGGAAGGACTTCCCGGACGTCGCGGCATTTGCCGAACAGTTGTTCGATGAGCCGTTTGAATGGGGTGACCGAGCCAGCCGGCACGATGTCGTCCAGGCACACCGCGTCGAGTACGTCGAACCCGCTCGAACGTGGTGCCCTGAATCGTCGCTTTATCAACGGCTCGCCGACGCATTGACGTCGTCAGACCCCGGTGCGGCCTTGCTGCGCACCTGTCGCGCGACCAGGCTGCCAACGGATGTCGTGGACGAGGCCCTCAGGGCGCTCGACGTCGAGGATGGGGCTGATGCGGCAGCGTCAGACCAGGAATCGGCCGACGACGAGTGGGGCTGGGGAACGCCGGCGGCAGCTCGCACAGAGGCCGCGCCGGCCGACGCTGCGCACATCAACCGCGCGTTGCATGTGCTGCTGCAGGGCGACGAGCGTATCGTTCGCCTTCGACGCGCCTGTGACAAGGGAGCGCGCCCGATCAATGAACTTGCGCGAGTCGTGTTCGAGGACCCCCTCGCTCCCGCGGTCGACGGCCGCCTCCTGGCGCTGATTGGGCTGGCCGGCCGAGCAACAGCGCCGGATGGGCAGACCACGCTTCTGCGCGCTCGCTATCACTTCATGCTGCGTGCGCTCGAGGGCGGCTTCGTCTGCTTTGGGAAGCACGACGATGGTGCCCCGCACCTGCACCTGGAGCGGCGCACGACGTGTGCCGAGCACGGTCGCGACCACAAGACATTCGAGATTGGCGTTTGTCGCCGCTGCGGTGAAGCCGTGATCGCGGGAAGTCTTCAGCGAGACCCGATCACGCACCGTGACATCGTCGGCAGCGACGATCCGACTCAGGACGCCCTGGTGGAGGACTCCGGACGTGTGCAGCGGGTGTTCCTGTCTTTGGCAGCGGCCGGGACAGAACGAATCGACGAGGACGAACTCGACGCCGTCGACGAGGCGGCAGCGATCGGAGGCGACAAGGTCAAGCTCTGCGTTCGCTGTGGAACACTTGCGGAAGCAGGCGTGCAGGGTGACGTGTGTGAATGCGGTCCGCAGGCCGATGTTCGCGAGGCGTTCAAGTTGGAGGCGCGGGCTGGCGACTTGAAGGCCTGCCCGTCCTGTGGGACGCGCTCGCTGCAAAGGGAAGTGCTGCAACGGCTGTACACGGGACCAGACGAGCCAGTCGCCGAAGTGGCGACGACGTTGTTCCAGTCGGCCAATCGCGACCACCTCGACAAGGGTGCGCCGAAGCAGAAGCTCCTGACCTTTTCCGACAGCCGACAGGACGCTGCGTTTTTTGCACCGTACCTGGACAGCCTGTACAAGGCATCCCTGCGTCGCCGCGTGATGCTCGCGGCTATCGAGGCGGCTGACGGAGCGATGGCGGTTCCTGACTTGGCCACACGACTGGCTCAGGAGATCGAACAGCGCCACTGGCTTGGAATCAACGCCACCACCGGCGAGATCCAGACCGAGGCGTGGCGGTGGGTTGTGGGCGAACTGCTGCGCACGTCACGCGATCGCCGTAGCCTGGAGGAACTGGCACTCGTCCGGTTCGCGTTGCGCCGTTTCCCCGACGTGCCAGCGCCGCCACCGCTGCTCCGCGCACCGTGGAACTTCACCGAGCAGGAGGCATGGGCGCTCGTCGAAGTGCTGGTCGACAGCCTGCGTGATCGCTTCATCATGGCGTCGCCTCCGGGAATCGTCCGCGATGACGAGGTGTACCTCCCCGGCCGCGGAGACATCGCGATCGCGGTCAAGCGCACGCCGAATGACCCGGGAACGCGGTCCTGGGTGCCGGAGCTGGCGCATCTCTCCAATGCCCGGCTCGATTATCTCGAGCGGCTCGCGACGCGCCGCGGGTTGGCGGTGAGCGCAGAACAGATTCGAACCTTCCTGGCCCAGCTGTTCACGCGCTACCTGACCGAGCCGGCCGGTGCATTCGTCAAGCGGTACTTCGAGGCCGACAATCGAAATCTCGCGCAGGGTGTCGTCTATCGTCTGTCGCCACGCGGATGGGAGGTGTCACCGGCGCGTCTGTCTGGCACGGCCCACAGGTGTACCCGGTGCGGTGTGCGGACGTTCACGTCGATCAGCGGCGTCTGCCCGACCTATCGTTGTGACGGCGAACTCCACGCTGATGTGGCACGAGACGATCGTGCCAACTACTTCGAGCGTCGCTACCGCGAGATGGCGGCACTGTGGCTGGTCGCCCGCGAGCACACGGCGCAACTCGACTCCGACACGGCGTCGGACTACCAGAACCTGTTCTTCGAAGGGCAGATCGACGTCCTGAGCTGCTCCACGACCTTCGAGCTCGGCGTGGACCTCGGCGAGCTCGAGACCGTGCTGATGCGAAACGTGCCGCCCACACCCGCCAACTACGCGCAGCGCGCTGGCCGTGCGGGCCGCCGCCTCGGCAGCGCGGCGTTCGTGGTGTCGTACGCGCAGCGCCGCTCGCACGATCTCACGTACTTCGGCGAACCACTTCGCATGATCGCCGGCCGCGTGCGCCCGCCGTCGTTCCGGCTCGACAACGAGCGGATCGTTCGTCGTCACGTCTACGCCACCGCCCTGGCGGAGTTCTTCCTGTCGCAGCCGAGTGCCTTCGGCAAGGGGCGACAGAGCGACTTGTTCGGCGGCGACGTCGCGGCCGAATCGCGGGTGGGCGAACTGGTGACATTCCTCGAAGGACATCCTGCTGGTCTCGGAGCGGGCCTGCAGTTCATCGTGCCCGCGTCGCTACAAGGTGAGCTCGGGATCAAGTCGTGGGGATGGCTACCGCGGTTCCTTTCGACTGGAGTGACGTCGGTCGCGAGCGTGCAGGCAGAGTACCGGCGGGACAGCGACTACTACCTGGGCGTTGAGCAGGAGGAGTCCAGGGCGGGGCACCACAAGCGAGCGGGGCTGATGAAGTGGGTGCGCAGCACGGTTCAGCGGCGCCCGTTGCTCGGCGTGCTGGCCAATCGCGGCTTGTTTCCCAAGTATGGGTTCCCGGTCGATGTCGTCGAGCTGGAAGTCGCACCGGAGGCCATCAACAACGTCGTGCGCGGCGAGGGGCACAGTGCAGACAGTTTCGGATTGTCGCTGCAGCGAGATCTCCGTCTCGCCATCGCCGAGTACGCGCCTGGGAGTGAAGTCGTCGCGGCAGGCCACGTGTGGCAAAGCGCGGGACTCAAGGTGCTGCCCGACCAGCGGCTCGAAGAGCGGCGCTATTTGACCTGTGGATGCGGCGCATTTCAGCTGCTCGCCCCAGGAGAAGAACCCGCGGCGTGCCCGAACTGTGGTGCCGCGCACAATGGGCGGTTCCGCACCTACATCAAGCCGGAGTTCGGGTTCGTGACGACGACGCAGACGCCGAAGCGATCGACGACGCGCCGGCCAGGCCGCCAATACGCCTCCCGGCTGGCGTTTGCCGGCTACCTCGGAAGCCTGCCTCAGGAGTATACGGAGCGCTATCCGGGCATCCGCGTGGGAACGCCGCGGCAGGGGCGCCTTGTCAGTATCAACACCGGCTCCGCCAACCGCGGCTTCCGGGTCTGTCAATCATGCGGGGCTGCCGAGGTCATCCCGCACAAAGGCTTGCCGTTCCTGCAGTCGCACAAGAGTCCTCGCGGCCGCGATTGTACTGGGCAGGTCAGCTATCAGATCGACCTCGGCCATGACTTCATCACCGATGTTCTCGAGATCCACTTGAACACGCACCTGCCGATGCGTGTCGCCGACTGGTGGTCCGTCGGCTATGCCATTGCGGAAGGCACGACCTCCGCGCTCGGCATCAAGCGTGACGACATCGACCTTGCGCTCAGGCTCGCGCCGGAGGGCGGCTACTCGGTGTTCCTCACAGACTCGGTGCCTGGCGGCGCTGGCCACGTGGCGCGCATCCACGAACACCTGCCGCTCGTCCTCCGGAAGGCGCTGGATCGCGTGGAGCACTGCGCGTGTGAAGAGACCACGAGTTGCTACCAGTGCCTGCGCACGTACAGCAACCAGCGCATGCATGCGCGGCTTTCTCGAGGCGTGGCCGCCGCCTTCCTGCGCGAGGCCCTCGAACCGGCCCGGACCTCAGGTCGGGTCCGGCCGCCTGCCAGCCCGGCGAGCGAGGATCCCCTCGGCCTGATTCTCGACGCCGACGTCAGGGACGTCCTCCGCACGCTGGTCCCGCATGACGTTCCTGTTCCGGAGGTCGGCTTCGAGATCGTCGATGAACAAGGAGCAGTGGCCGGCGAGTTCGAGGCTGCGTGGCCGGCCAGCCACGTCGGCCTCGTGCTCGAGGCGCCGGACGCGCCCATGCCGGCGCCCTGGCGCGTGCTCAGGGCCGAGGACTTCCTGGCGCGGCCGGCTTCCCTGACCGAACTGCTCGCGGGCCCTGTCTCGTGAGTTCGATGCCCTTGCTCTCCGTGAACATCGCGGACATCATGGCGCGCGCATGGTGACCGCGACCCGCATTCCCCTTGCCCCTGGTGCTCGCGTCGTGATCCGCGACGAGGAATGGATCGTCCGCCGCGTGGATCCCTCGTCCGACGGCGGTGATCTCCTCGTCTGCGACGGCGTTTCCGAGGTCGTGCGCGGCCGCACGGCGCAGTTCCTGACGGTCCTCGAGGACGATCGCATCGAGGTGCTGGACCCGGCGGAGACGACGCTCGTGGCCGACACGTCTCCGCACTTCAACGCCGGCCTGCTGCACATCGAGGCGATGCTGCGGCGCAACCTGCCCAACGACGACCGCATCCGGCTGGGGCACCGAGCGGTGATGGACGTGGTGCCGTACCAGCTCGATCCGGCGCTGCAGGCGCTTCGGCAGCCGAGACAGCGCATCCTGATCGCCGACGCGACGGGGCTCGGCAAGACCCTCGAGGCGGGCATCCTCACCACCGAGTTGGTTCAGCGCGGTCGCGGGACGCGCATCCTCGTGGTGACGCTCAAGAGCATGTTGACGCAGTTCCAGAAGGAGTTCTGGACGCGCTTCTCGATTCCGCTCGTGCGGCTCGACTCCGTCGGGCTGGCCGCCGTGCGCAACCGCATTCCGGCCAACCACAATCCGTTCAACTACTACGACCGCACGATCATCTCGATCGACTCGCTGAAGAACAACCTCGAGTACCGCAACTACCTCGAGCAGGCGTGGTGGGATCTGATCATCATCGACGAGTGTCACAACGTGGCCGCGCGTGCGACCGACAGCGGCCTGTCGCGGCGCGCGCGCCTGGCTCGTCTGCTCGCGGGCCGTTCCGATGCCCTCGTCCTCTTGTCGGCAACGCCCCACGACGGGTCGGCGCGATCGTTCGCGTCGCTTGTCACCTTGCTCGACCCGACAGCAATCAGCGACCCCGAGGACTACACGCCGGAGGACTACCGGGACAAGGGCCTGGTGATTCGGCGGTTCAAGAAGGACATCCGCGACCAGGTGCGGCAGCAGTTCGAGGACCGCGAGACCACGGTGCTGCGTGCCAGGGCGAGCGCCGAGGAAGACGCGGCGTTCGAGGCGCTGCTCGCAGTGCCGTTCACCCATGGTGGACATCGCACGGCGGGCAGGCAGCATGAGCTCTTGCGGCTCTCGCTTCAGAAAGCGCTGTTCTCGAGCCCTGCGGCGGCCGCCCAGTCGACGCGCAATCGGATGGCTTCGCTCGAACAGCGAGAGCTGGTCACCAACGAGACGAGAGCGGAGCACGCCGCTCTCGCCGAGCTGCTGGAGAAGGTCGACGCCATCACGCCCGCGTGTTTCAGTCGCTGGCAGCGGCTCCTCCAGCTCCTGCGCGATCCGTCGTACGGATGGTCGGCACAGCAGGACGATGATCGGGTCGTGATCTTCTCGGAGCGCCTCGACACGCTGGCCTGGTTGCGCGAGGAGCTGGGACGCGCCCTGAAGCTGCGGGCAGACGACTCGGACACGAGCCAGGTCGCTGTGCTGCACGGCGAACTGCCGGACACGGCCCAAATGGCGCTTGTCGAGCGCTTTGGTCGCCAGACTGACCCGCTGCGTATCCTCCTGTGCTCCGATGTGGCCTCGGAGGGCCTCAACCTGCACCACTTCTGCCACCGGCTGGTGCACTTCGACTTGCCGTGGTCCCTGATGGTCTTCCAGCAGCGCAACGGACGCATCGACCGCTACGGCCAGACGCGGAAGCCGCTCATCAGCTATCTGCTAACCAGCACCGACGTCGAGCGAATCAAGGGCGACCTCCGAATCCTCGAGGTGCTCCAGCGCAAGGACGACCGCGCAAACCAGGACCTCGGCGATCCAAGCGCGTTCATGCACCTGTGCGATCCGGACGCCGAAGCAAAGAAGGTCGCAGAGGTCATGGCCGCCGGCACCGATGCGGAGGCTTTCGACCGCGAGCTCGAACGCGATGCGGCGACCACGACCGAAGGCGAGGGGGACTGGCTGTTGAACCTCTTCAACGCTCCTCCCGAAGCGACCACCTCGTCTGCGCTCGACGCCATCTCCGAGGCGCCGTCGCTGTTCCCCGACGACTATGGCTTCGCGAAGGCCGCGCTCGAGGAACTCGGGCGGGGCAAGGCCATCGCCCAGTGGTCGCACCATGATGCGAGCCGCACCCTCACCGTGACAGCACCGGCGGACTTGCAGGCGCGGCTCCGGCAGATTCCGCGCGAGGCACGCGATGCCGATGATCGCTACGTGCTGACCGTGGAGAGGGCGCACGTTGCCGAAGCCATCGAACGCGCCCGCCAGGCGAAGTCGGCCGAGGAGAGCTGGCCCGACCTGCAGTACCTCTGGCCGCAGCACCCAATCAGCGAGTGGCTCCGGGATCGCGTGCTGGTGCACTTCGGCCGGCACACCGCGCCCGTGCTCCGATCGCCTCACCTCGCTGAGGGCGAGCGAGCGCTGTTGATGCTCGCGCTGATCCCCAATCGAAAGGGGCAGCCGATGGTGGTGGAGTGGCGCGCCGTGGTCCTACACGCCTCGCACTCGACAGCCTCGCTCGAGGACTTCGGGACGTTTGTCGCGAGGGCGGGGCTGAAGGCCGGCGCGTTGCCGAATCCCAACTCGTCTCTGGACACCCTGGGCCTCCAGGCAGATCTCCGCGTTGCGGTCGCCCGTATGCAGCAGCACATGGCCGAACGGCAGGCCGGGTTCGCTCGTGAGATGGAAGCGCGCCTGTCGTCAACGCTCGCCAGACTCGAGGAACTGCAGGGTCGCCAACTGCTGCAGTTGCAACTCCGCTTCGAGGAGATGGGTGGGCCCGAGAACCTGCGCCGAGGGCAGAAGGCGCGCCGCGAAGGCGAGATCCACCGGGTGTTCGACGACTACAAGAAGTGGGTCGAGGACAGCCTCGAGACCGAGCCCCATCCGCACCTCCAGGTGCTCGCGGCGGTCTGCCGCTGACCTGGCGCACCTGACCATGGCCATACTCGACACCGCCGCCCAGACGTTTGCCGGCATCACCAACGAGAACGAGTTCTTCGGGCACCACTACCTCGCCGAGGTCTTCCGGGGTGACATCCGCAATCAGCTCGACGCGTGGCTCGCGCGCGAGGAAGCAACGAAAGGAGTCGACGGCGTTGGCAGGGACGGCGGCTCCCCGAGCCGCCCTGAAATCATCCGCGCCCCGCAGAAGGTCCTGGCCGGTCTCGGCGGCCGTTGGTTCGTCGGCCGCAAGGCGCTCGCCGACGCGCGCGACGAGGACGCCTTCCGTGAGGCCTTCCTCGATCTCCAGAGACCGTTGCTCGCGGCGCTCGGCTACACGGTGGCGCCAGACGTCGCCACGCTCGTCGACGGCCATCCGTTCCGCGTGTGGTGCCGGGCGGGGCAGCACCCAGCCTCGCACGCCGCATCGCGAGTGCTGGTGATTCCTGCCGCCGCCTATCGGCACCTCGAAGACGACCTGCTCGACCAACCGATTGACGTGTCGCTGTATCCGGGAGCGGCGCCGGAGCACGCGAGAGACGCCACCTGGGCCGACTGGCTTTCGGACGCCGTCTTCGGGGCCGACGAGGGCGCGCCGCGCTTCGTCCTCCTGCTCGGTGCCGACGACTGGTTGCTGCTCGATCGGTTGAAGTGGCCCAACAACCGCGCCCTCCGCCTCTCGTGGGGTGAGATCCTCGACCGCCGAGACACGCCAACCATCGAGGCGACGGCCGCCCTGCTGCACCGGGAGAGCCTGGCGCCAGACGAGGGCACGCCGCTCCTCGACGGCCTCGACGAGAACGCGCACAAGCATGCGTTCGGCGTCAGCGAAGACCTGAAGTACGCCCTGCGTGAGGCCATCGAGTTGCTCGGCAACGAGGCAGCGAGGCAGTTGCGAGCTCAGGCCGAGGCGAAGAAGCTAAGCGTGTTTGCTGGCCGTGCGGAACTCGATGCAGAGCAACTCTCGCTCGAGTGCCTGCGGCTGATGTACCGGCTGCTGTTCGTGTTCTACATCGAGGCCCGGCCTGAACTCGGGTATGTCCCCATCCGAAGCGAGATGTACCTCAAGGGCTACAGCCTGGAAGCCCTGCGCGATCTGGAACTCGTGCAACTCGACACGCCGCGGGCGCGCGACGGACTGTTCTTCGACGACAGCCTCAGGCGCCTCTTCCGACTGATCCACGAGGGGAGCGGTGCGGCGTTGCAGCAATCGCTGCGGGATGCGGCGGAGGGCGCCAAGCCCACGGTCACCCTGGCCCCGCTGGACAGTCGACTGTTCGATCCCGAGGCGACGCCACTCCTCAATCTCGTCCGGTTCCCGAACCAGGTGTGGCAGCGCGTGATTGCGCTCCTCTCGCTCACGTCAGGCAAGGGCCGTGGCCGTCGCGGCCGGGTGAGCTACCAGCTGCTGTCCATCAACCAGCTCGGCGCCGTGTACGAGGCACTGCTCTCGTTCCGCGGGTTCTTCGCCAAGGAGGACCTGTTCGAGGTGCAGCCCGCGGCGAAGAAGACTGCCGCTGCCGCGTCGAGCGATCAGGATGACGAGGTCGAAGGCGACGAGGACGGCGATGAGGACGACGCGGACGCAGGCGAGTCCGAGGGCGCCGGCCGGCGTGGCAATCGCTCGACGCAAGGCGGAGCGGCCGGCGTGCGTCGTCGCGACGACCTCGAGGTCGGCTGGTTCGTCCCGGAGGCACGTCTTGCGGACTACGCCGAGGACGAGCGGGTCTACGAGCTCGACGAGCACGGCCATCGTCGGCTGCGTCGACATGCGAAGGGCAGCTTCATCTACCGGCTGGCCGGGCGCGATCGCGAGAAGAGCGCGAGCTACTACACGCCGCAGGTGCTGACCGCATGCCTCGTGAAGTACGCGCTGAAGGAACTGCTGAGGCTCGACGACACCGACCCGGCGAAGCGGCTCAAGGCAGACGACATTCTCAGTCTTACGGTGGTGGAGCCGGCGATGGGAAGCGCCGCCTTCCTCAACGAGGCCGTCAACCAGCTCGCCGAGAAGTACCTCGAGCTGAAGCAGGCGGAACTCGGCACGCGCATCCCCCACGAGGCATATCCGCGCGAGTTGCAGAAGGTGCGCATGTACCTCGCCGACCGCAACGTGTTCGGCGTGGACCTCAATCCGGTGGCGGTGGAGCTCGCCGAGGTGTCGCTATGGCTCAATGCCATCTACGGCGACGCCCCGGACGAGCAGGGCCATCCGCGACCGGCGCGCGGGCCCTGGTTCGGCTACCAGCTCTTCGACGGCAACAGCCTGATCGGCGCGCGTGCGGAGGTGTACGCCGCGACGTCCATCGCGAAGGGCGCCAAACCGGCCTGGCACGAGCAGGCTCCCCGTCGCCTCGATCCCCAGGCTCCGGATCGCCGAGCCGACGAGGTGTACCACTTCCTGCTGCCGGATCCGGGCATGGCGAGCTACACGGACAAGGTCGCGAAGGGGCTGTACGCCGACGACTTCGCACGGCTGAAAGTTTGGCGCAAGACCTTCTGCGCGCCGCTGCAGTCGTACGAGATCGCGCGCCTCCAGCAATTGAGTGCGAAGGTGGACGACCTGTGGGCCGCGCACGCTGCGCAGCTGCAGGGTGACCGGCGGGCCACGGAGGACCATCTGTCGGTGTGGCCAGCCGAGGGGCACAACGACACCATCACGTCACGGGCGTCGAAAGAGGCAATACGTCGCCAGGGGCTACTGAACGAAGACGGCGACGAGGCCACGCCTTACCGCCGCCTGAAGCTGGTGATGGACTACTGGTGCGCGCTCTGGTTTTGGCCCATTCGCGCGAGCCATCGCCTCCCCTCGCGCGACGAGTGGTGGATGGAAGTGGGCGCCATCCTCGAAGGCAACATCGTCGACGTGTCGCCCGACCTGCCGCTGCCCTTCGGGTATGACCGGCCGGGCGTCCCTCTCGTCACCGCAAATGCCCCACGGCTGCCGGAGTTCGAGGAACAGCCTGCCCTGGCCGTGCAGGACGTGTCGCCGCAGTTGCACGATCGTCTCGGCCGCTTGCGCATCACGAGGCTCCGCGAGGCGTTCAAGCGGATCGGCGAGGTGGAGGCGCTGGCGAAGGCTCGTCGCTTCCTGCACTGGGAGCTGGCGTTCGCCGATGTGTTCCACACGCGCGGCGGATTCGATCTCGTGCTCGGCAACCCGCCGTGGATCAAGGTCGAGTGGAACGAGGCCGGTGTTCTCGGAGAGGCGAACCCCCTGCTGGCGCTTCGCAAGACCAGCGCATCTGAGCTGACGAGGCTCCGCGCCGACACGTTCGCGACATTCCCGGCACTGCAAGGGGAGTGGACGATAGAACTCGAGCAGGCAGAAGGGACGCAGGAGTTCCTGAACGCCACACAGAACTTTCCGCTACTCAGAGGGGTTCAGACGAATCTATACAAGTGCTTTCTGCCTCTCACGTGGCGCGTATCAGCGACGACAGGAGTGTCCGGGCTAGTGCACCCTGAAGGTGTTTATGACGATCCGAAGGGAGGAGTCCTTCGTGAGCCCCTCTATCGCCGACTGAGATCTCACTTTCAGTTCCAGAACGAGCTCAGTCTCTTTGGGATTAGTCACACCAGGCGATACGGTCTCAATCTGTTCGGGCCCGACCGCGCGACTGGCTTCGATCTGATCTCAAACCTATTTCACCCCAGGACGATAGATGAGTCTTACGCTCACCCCGGCAGAGGCCATGTGCCAGGCTACAAGTCTCAGGGTGAATGGGAGCTAGCTGGCCATAGAGACCGCATCGTTAGAGTTAGCGATAACGAACTAGCCGTATTCGCATCGCTGTACGACGAGCCAGGCACGCCATCAAGTCGTGCGCGCTTGCCTTCGCTGCACGCCGGCGCCATGGCGAGCGTGCTCAGAAAGCTGGCAAGGTATCCGACGCGGCTTTCCGCTTTGGGCGATGACTACTCCTTGACGTGGATGTGGGACGAGACTCGGCAGCAGGCAGACGGCACCATAAGCCGTAGAAAGGGAGAGTGGTTTCCCGCGACTCCTTCGGAGTTGATCATCTCAGGTCCCCACATATTCGTCTGCAACCCGTTCTACAAGTGCCCGCGTCGAGTCTGTACTGCGAATGGTCACTATGACGCTGTCGAGCTGAAGGCCTTGCCGGATGCCTACTTGCCCAGAGGCAATTTTCGGCCCATGGTCGATAGGGACGAGTACAAACGACGAATTCCGCGTGTCCCTTGGCTGAATGACGACGGGCACCGAACTCCCGTGACAGGGGACTACAGGCTTGCGGCCAGAAAGCGTCTCGCTCAGTCGGGCGAGCGAACGCTTGTGTGCGCACTCGTCCCTCCAAATGTCGCCCACGTGATCAGCTGCGTAAGTGCTTCTTTTCGATCCCGAGAAGCACTGTTGGCTACTTCTGCCGCAGCATCTTCAATTGTCCTCGACTTCTTTGTGAAGTCAGCAGGGTGGGCCGACCTTACCGCAAGCGGAACGAAATTGTTTCCTTTGCTTCCGTATTCAATGGACTTAGGCACTCGCGTACTAGCGTTGAACTGCTTAACTCGAGATTACGCGCGCCTTTGGGGATCTGCGATTGGAGCGGCAGCGCGCAGCCAATCGTGGAGCCAGCCGAACAATCCGAGATTGCCGCAGAACTTCTTCGCAGAGTTGACCTCGGAGTGGACACCCGCTTGCGCGCTACGCAATGACTATGCACGCCGATTGGCGCTGGTAGAGCTCGACGTCTTAGTAGCGCGGGCTCTTGGCCTCACACTAGACGAACTCCAGCTCATTTACCGAGTGCAGTTTGCGATCGTAGCGCAAAACGAGTCCGATACCTGGTACGACATGCACGGTAGCGTCGCGTTCACGGCAAATCGAGGACTTCCCGGCGTTGGCCTTCCGCGCAGAGGCGGCCCAGGGAACCCTGCGACTCGCATTACATACGTGGATGGGCGAACTGTTTCCGGCAACGCGGGTTGGGAGGACGTGTGCGAAGTGCCTGAGGGCACCGTCATCGAACAGGAGGTCCTCGACGACACGCTCCCGAACGGCCCGCATAAGAAGACCCGTCGCTGGGTCGCGCCGTTCGCGCTTGCGAACCGCGAGGACGATTACCGCATTGCGTGGGAGTACTTCCAGTCCCGGAGTGCGGTCGACGCCGCCGGCAACGAGGCTTTGCGGCACGGCTAACGCTTCATGTGCTCCTCCGCTTCGGCAATCTCGAAGAACTCGTCCTGTGTGATGATCAAGGATCCGAGACCGCGCGCCGTCCTGAGCTTGAGTGTGTCGTCGAATCCCATCAGCTCGCCTTGCACCAACGCCGCCGCTGTCGGCAACGCAGAAGCCTTCATTCCGATGAAGCCCCCAAGCTTTTCGACGTATGGATAGAGCCGCGAAGGCCGTGGCCAGTCGTGGATGCGTCCTGTGAACACGAACGTGTTGCCCTTGATGCGCTTCGGTAGCGTCCTCCTCCGCGGCGCTGGATCAGGCTCCTTGCGTGTGCGCTCGCGGAGCCGCGCCGCCTCGGCCAGGTTGTCCTTGCGCTCTTGCCAAGCAGCGCGGTATGCGGCGAACCAGTCGGGCGTCACGGGAGTGGCATATGCGCCGTGGAACATCGCCTCGAACTGGGCCGCGAGGTCGGAGATGGCCTGGCGGTCCTCGATGAGGACATTGGCCTCGTAGTTGGCGGCCAAGCCACCGCCTGTCAGATTCGATGAGCCGACGATGGCGGCGGTGTCGCCGAAGACCCACAGCTTCGCGTGAAATGCCCGCGCCGCTGGCGAGGCGAAGCGCTTCACGGTGAACGAGGTCAGGTGCTGCCCGACAAGGTCTTGGAGGGCTGCGATGGCCTCGGGATGCGTTGGCAGGTCGGTCCCGAACAGGAACTCTCCAGTGGAGCCCCGTTTCAGTGCCGCCTGCAGGTCCGGAAGCAACTGCTCCAGCCCAGTGGCACTGACCAGGGCCATCGCGACATGAAAGGTGCTGGACCTGGCGATGTGCTGGCGAACTGCCTTGATGAGAGCATCTTCCTTGACGAGCGCGGTAACGGACATCGACGATTCCTCGAAAGAGTAGCGGCCAAGCAAGAGCATAACGGCGACAGCAGATGCCCCGATCTGAGTGGTCGTGGCCGTGTCTCGATGCGTCGGATAAGATGCGGTCGCCGAGATGCTGCCATCAATCCTCGCCCACGAACTCAGCGAGAGTACCCGCCGGTTTTTGATCACGGCGTTCGAGCCCGCAGACGCGTACTTCGGCGGCATCGTGCGCCGGTTCGTGGACACACCGGGTGCCATCGGCAAGGGGCCGTACCTGCAGCTCGGCCTCCCGTTTCGAGCAGGGACGGGGGCCCGCGCGTTCTTCCCTCGATTCGAGACCGAACACCCCGGCTTCAGTCACCAGGAGCACGCCTGGCGACGCCTCCGGAGCGATGCGGCGCCGTCCAATACGCTGGTCGTGACCGGCACGGGCAGTGGCAAGACCGAGTGCTTTCTCTATCCGGTGCTCGATCACTGCGCCAGACAGAAAGAGCAGGGCGCGGCACGCGGCATCAAGGCGCTCGTCATCTACCCGATGAACGCGCTCGCCAACGACCAGGCGCGCCGCTTCGCCGAAGTGGTCGCCCGTACGCCAGCGTTCGCCGGGCTCCGCGTCGGCATGTATATCGGAGGCGGCGGGCAAGGCAGCGCCGTGATGACGCCCACGACGGTCATCACCGATCGCGACACGCTGCGCAAGGCACCGCCCGACGTCCTGCTCACCAACTACAAGATGCTCGATTACCTGCTGGTGCGGCCGAAGGACCGCAGCTTGTGGGCGCACAACGCGCCGGACACCCTCCGGTACGTGGTGGTGGACGAACTGCACACGTTCGATGGCGCGCAAGGGACCGACCTCGCGCTGCTGTTGCGTCGCCTCCGCGCACGGCTGGGCACGCCTCCTGAACACGTCGTCTGCGTGGGCACCTCCGCAACGCTCGGGGATGGCGACACGGCGCCGCTCCGCACCTACGCCGGGCAGGTGTTCGCGAGCGCGTTCGAGGTCGAGTCGGTGGTCGCTGAAGACCGCGACTCGGTGGCGCAGTTCCTGGGCGAAGCGCCGATCAACCATCTGCTGCAGTCGCGCGACGACTTCGCCGAGATCCTCGACGCGCAGCGATATCGCTCGCAGGCCGAGGCCATCGCTGCGTGGTTTCCGGTGTTCTTCGCTGGCGAGGCCGTGCCAACTGACGTGTCGGATCCGGCCTGGCGATGCGCGCTCGGCCGCCTGCTCAAGCAGCACCTCCTCGTACACAACCTCCTGCGCGTGCTGAAGGGCGGCATCGGCGAGTGGAGCGTGCTGTGTGAGCAACTGACTGGCCCCATGCCAGCGGCCGCGCGCCCGCACGCGCCACGCGTGCTCGACGCTCTTGTGGCCCTCCTCGCTTGGGCGCGCGACGTGAAGGACCCGAACCTGCCGCTGGTCACCGTGCGTGTGCAGCTATGGATGCGTGAATTGCGTCGGCTCGTGGCCAGCGTCGTGCCCCTCGCCACGGGCGGCGACAACGCGCCTGTCGACCTGCCCGCGCTGCGGACCGCAGCCGACCTGAAGGCCGCGCGCGAGGGTCTGCACCTCCCGCTCGTGCAGTGCATCGAGTGCCATACGACCGCGTGGGTGGGCCTTCGGCAGAGCGGTTCCGTGAAGGTCGACTCGGTCCTGGAGGCCATCTACAACGCGTGGTTTAGGTCGGCGCCAGAACTGGTGCGGCTCTATGGAGACGCGACACTCGACCTGCCATGCCAGCGGTACCTGTGCGGCGCGTGCGGCAGATTGAACGACAGCCCTGGCACGTGTGCGGACTGCCGGCACTTGGGCCTCGTGCCTGTGTTCGAGCTGCAGGACTATCAACAGAGCAAGCGCGGCGACGTCACGTACAACTGGCACGACAAGACCTGCCCCGCGTGCGGTGCCCACGATCGCCTGCTGCTCCTCGGCGCGCGTAACGCGACGCTCGGCGCACAGCTGATTGAGCAGGGCTGGGCCACGCCGTACAACGACGACAAGAAGCTGATCGCCTTCTCCGATTCGGTGCAGGATGCCGCGCATCGCGCTGGTTTCTTCGGTAGCCGCACCTACCGGAACAACATCCGCATGGCCATCGCGCGCGTCGTCGATGCCCTCGCGCAGCCATCGGTGCCCTGGACCAGTCTGCTGGATCAGTTGCCGACATGGTTGCTCGATCCGGCGCGCTTGGGGCACCTGACGCCCGAGGCCTTCGTCTCCGAGTTCATCGGTCCCGACATGCTGTGGCAGCACCCATGGGAGGCGCTGCAGCGGGACGGCTCGCTGCCGGCCGGCAGCAAGTTACTGGCTCGCGTGCGCAAGAGGCTGGCCTGGGAGGCCGTCGCCGAGTTCACCTATCTCTCCCGGCGGGGGCGCACCCTCGACCGCCTGGCGTTCGCCACCCTCACCTTGCCCGCCGATGCGCTCGAGCCGTCCGTCGATGCCGTGCATCGCCGCCTGGTCGAAGCCTTCGGGCTACGCGAGGTGACGCGCGATCAGGTGCGCCACTGGCTGTGGGGCATCGTGTTGCACCTCCGGCAGCGCGGCGCGATCACCCACGACGAGATGAAGGGGTACGCGTTGTCGGGGTGGCTGGGCACGCTGACCTTCGATCGCGGACGACGGGACTGGCTGCCGCCGATCGGTCCTTTCAGTCACCATCCGCAATTGCTGACCCTGGGCAAGCACCGCGACTTCGAGGTGCTGATCGACCGTGGGCGCAGCTGGTACGAGCAATGGCTTCGCGTGACCATCGGCCACGGCCTGCTTCTGCCGAAGGGCTCCGAGCGAGAACTCTACGAGACGGCGCTGTCGGAATTGATCGCAGCAGACGTGTTGCAGCCCTTCGACGGCCGGGACGGCCGCGCGATAGCACTGCGGGCCGAGCGGCTGGAGGTGGACCGCGACGCCGTGCAGCTCGGTGCCTCAAGTGGTACCCGTGAGCTGACCGTCTCACGCGCCCTTGCTCCAGTGGTGCTCGGCATGCCGTGCCTCGACGCAATGCACGAACGCTACACGGGGATCGTCGAGCCAGACGATGCCGAGATGTGGATGGTGCGCAGGTACCGCCACGGCGACATCCGCCGAGTGATTGCCGCCGAGCACACCGGCCTGCTCGAGCGTGACGAGCGCGAGGCGCTCGAGGACCGGTTCAAGGCGAAGCCGTCAGACGCCAAGCCGTGGTACGAGAACCTGCTGTCGGCCACGCCGACGCTGGAGATGGGCGTGGACATCGGCAGTCTGTCGTCATTGCTGCTGTGTTCCGTGCCTCCCTCGCAGGCCAGCTTCCTGCAGCGTGTGGGCCGGGCCGGTCGCCGCGATGGCAATGCCATCGTGGTGACGCTTGCCGACGGCGCCAGCCCCCACGATCTCTACTTCTACGAGGAGCCGTTCGAGATGATGGCGGGCGAGGTGGCGCCGCCGGGCACGTTCCTGCAGGCGCCGGAAGTGCTGCGTCGCCAGCTACTGGCCTTCTGCCTCGACACCTGGGTCGCCAGCGGCATCGCGGCCACTGCGTTCCCCGACAAGACCAAGCCGGCGCTCGACGCCGTCGAGCGCAAGGACGAGGCACGCTTTCCGTACAACTTCCTCAACTTCGTGCAGAACGACGAGCACGGCCTGTTGGACCGGTTTGTCGCGCTCCTCGACTACCAGCCTCAAGACGAAGTCGAGCGCCGCGGCGTGGTTCGTGTCCTCAACCGGCTGCGCGAGTACATGTTCGGTGAGGGCGGTGTCGATGCCCTGCGCGTGGGCCTCCTGAAGGTGCTCGAGGAGCTTCGCCGCGAGCGCCACGCGTATCTCGAGCGGGCCAGGGACATCAAGAAGGAGATTGAAAGACTCAAGCAGCAGCCGAAGGACGAGGCACGGGACGCGCAACTGCGCGACCACATCCGCGAGCGCGGCAAGCTGCTGGAACTCGCGAAGGGCATCAGCGACCGCGACCTGCTCAACACTTTCACCGACGCGGGCCTGTTGCCCAACTACGCCTTCCCCGAGGCGGGCGTCGAGCTGAAGTCGCTGCTCTGGCGGCGCCGGCATGCCGACGATGAGCCCGGTGGCGGGCTGTACGTCACCATCACGCAGCGCTTCGAGCGCCCAGCGGCGTCGGCCCTGTCGGAGTTCGCCCCGGAGAACCGGTTCTACGCCAACCAGCGCCGCGTGCAGATCGACCAGATCAACATGCAGCTCGCGAAGACGGAGGACTGGCGGTTGTGCCCGTCCTGCCATCATCTCGAGAACGTGCTCGTGAGCGGCGATGCCCACCCGGCGTGCCCGCGATGTGGGAGCGCGATGTGGGGTGATATCCAGCAACGCCGCACGCTTCTGCGCTTCCGCCAGGCCGTCGCGAACGCCAACGACGAGAAGTCCCGCATCGACGATCGTAGTGACGACCGCGAGCCCCGCTTCTTCATCCGCCAGTTGCTGGTGGATTTCGACCCGAACGACGTGGTCGTCGCCTGGCGTCTGCAGGACGAGCACCTCGCGTTCGGCTTCGAGTCGATCCGCCGGGCGCAGTTCCGCGACATCAACTTTGGCGAGATGGGGCGGCAGGGCGTGTCGTTCAGTGTGGCCGACTGGGAAACGACACGTCCCGGCTTCAAGGTGTGCCGGCACTGCGGGATGGTGCAGACGCCGCCGCCGAGGCGACGGCCTGGCGAGAAGCCAGGCCCGGTGCAGAAGCACGCGCGCGACTGCCAGTGGTGGGGCAAGGACCTGCCCGAAGCGGTCCTGGACTGTCTGTACCTCTATCGCGAGTTCTCGTCCGAGGCCGTGCGCATCCTGGTGCCATACACACGCACCGGCTTGAACGAGACGGTGCTGCAGTCGTTCATGGCGGCCTTGCAGCTGGGGCTGAAGCGGCACTACGGCGGCAAGGTGGATCACCTACGCATCACCACGCAGGAAGAGCCAGGAGCGGACCAGGGCCCGAAGCGTCACTATGTGCTGCTCTACGACTCGGTCCCCGGAGGCACGGGCTACCTGCACCAACTCCTCAGTGAGGACGCCCAGACGCTCACGCAGGTGCTGCAGAAGGCGTACGCGACGCTGCGGGCCTGCCCTTGTAATGCAGTGCCGGAGAAGGACGGCTGCTACCGCTGCCTGTACCAGTATCGTCAGGGGCGGGCATTGTCGAAGGTCTCGCGCCGTGCTGCGGAGGACCTGCTTGGGGAGCTGCTCGGCAGCATCGAGCACCTCGAACGGGTCAAGTCGCTCTCCGAGATCCACATCAACGCGCAGCTGGACTCGATCCTCGAGGGGCAGTTCATCGAGTGTCTCAGCCGCATCGGCGGCACGGCGGGCCTCCCGAAGATCAAGGTCACCCAGGACATCGTGCAGGGCAGGACGGGCTACCTGCTCGAGGTGGGCGCCGAGCGCTACTGGGTTCGGCTGCAGGTGGACGTTGGCCCCGACGATGGGGTGGGCGCGTTCGTCAGGCCCGACTTCGTGATCCAGCCGGTGCGCGGTACTTCGACTCGCCGGCCCATCGCGGTCTTCGCCGACGGCTGGGCCTATCACCGCGGCGCGGTGCGCGCCGATGCGCAGAAGCGTTCGGCGCTGGTGGCGAGCGAGAAGTATTGGGTATGGTCGGTCGTCTGGGAAGACGTGCAGGCGGCGCTCGCAGGGAACGTCGAGGCGACCCAGGACGTGATGGCCGCGCACGCGCGCCTTGGGGTTTCGGATCCGCTTGTCGTGAAGGTGCGATCGAGTCTGGGCCGCGGCTCCGGCACTATCAGCGAACACGCCGTGGCGCGCCTGGTGCGCTGGCTGTCCGATCCGGCTGATGATCCGGACGATGGAGCCTTACGGCGACGACAGCGCGAGGCTGCGGTGCTCGCGGCGCGCCTGATTGTGCATCCCCAGTCGCCGGACATCCCCGCGGCGCGAGGTGCGCTACAAGCCGTGGCAGCCGCCCTGCCTGATGGCCATCACGAGGCACCTCTGGATGCCGCGGTCGGATGGTCGAAGGAGCCCTTGCGTGCGGCCGTCGTCAGGTTGGCATGGCCGCAGGCGTACATGCGCGGTGACTTCTCTGCAGGGTTTGGCGCGATCACCCTTGCGCCCGCCCAGGCACCGACGCCGGAGGCATTGAAAGCTTCCTGGCGGGAATGGCTGGAGCTGTTCAACGAGCTGCAAGTGCTGCCCGGCACGTTCCTGATGGAGCAGGTCGGTATCGAGCACGGCGACTATGGCGGCCTCGCGCCTGCGGCGGTGAGTTCGTCGGTTCCAGTGCCCGCGGACGAGACCGACGGTGAGGCCCGCGCCTGGGACGTGGCCATTGGCCAGGCGGTAGGCGAGATGCATGAAGGGATGAGGGCTCTCGCCGCGCGTGGGGTGCCGGCTCCAGACGCGGTCGGCGTGGAGTTGGCGTCGACGAGCGGCGGCGTGATCGCCGAGGCCGAACTGCAGTGGGAGCAGCCGCATCTCGTGGTGCTGGCGCCCCACCAGGCCGAGCAGGTCGAGGCGTGCAAGGCGGCTGGCTGGCAGGTGGTGCTGGCTGTAGATTCAGGCTGGGCCGATACGGTCGCCCTGGCCATCATCGAGGTCGCAGACGTATGAGTATCGCTCCACGCGTGGCGCTGTCGCAGGACTTCCTTCTCAAGCTCGGGAAGCTGCCAGCCGCTGTTCACGCCAACGTCGTGAAGTGGGCCCTCAAGTTCCAGCAGAACCCGACGGCGCCAGGCATCAACTACGAGGTCATCCGCGCCGCGCGCGACCGGAACCTGCGGTCGATTCGCATCGACCAGGACTGGCGCGGCATCGTGTTCCGTCCCGAACAGGGAGACCTGTACATCCTCTTGCACGTCGACACGCACGACGAGGCCTATCGTTGGGCCGAGCGTCGCAAGTTGTCGGTGAACCCGGTGACCGGGGCTATGCAGATGGTGAACCTCGAGGCTGTCGAGGCCCAGGCGGCTCCGGAAGCCCACGTTCGCGTTGCGCCTGCGGCAGACGCGCCAGCGCCGGCCCGCGAGGAGGTGGCCGCTCCGGCAGCCTCACCGCTGTTCAAGGACCTCACCGACGAGCAGTTGGTGCAGATCGGCACACCGCCGGAACTGATTCCCATCGTGCGTTCGATGACGTCGGACGCGGACCTCGACCATGCGCAGGAGTTATTGCCCGTCGAGGCGTACGAAGGCCTGTTCCTGATTGCCGCGGGCGACTCGGTTACCCAGGTGCTCGTCGGACGCGAGACGCGGGTGGACCGCAAGGTCGATCCCGACGACTTCGTCACGGCCCTCGACACCGCTGAGAGCCAGTCGCGCTTCGTCGTCGTGACCAGCGACACGGAGATGTCGGCCATCCTCAACGCCCCGTTGCAGCAGTGGCGCGTGTTCCTGCATCCCACGCAGCGCAAGCTGGCCGACGGCGACAGGAGCGGGCCGGTCCGCGTGCTCGGTGGCGCCGGCACAGGGAAGACGGTACTCGCGATGCATCGCGCCGTGTGGCTCGCGAAGCACAGGGCTTCACCCGAGAAGAAGGTCCTCTTCACGACGTTCACGCGCAACCTGGCGTTGGACGTCGAACACAACCTGAAGTCCCTGTTCCTTGGCGACCCGGCCTCAGCCAACGTGGAGGTCACCAACCTCGATCGGTGGGTACACGGATACCTGCGCAGGAAGAAGTACCCACATCGTATTGCCTACGGCCTGCAAGACGACCCATGGCGGAGCGCCCTGGAACTCGCCCCTGCATCGCTGGGCCTCGATGACGCGTTCTTCGCCGATGAATGGTCGCAGGTGATCACGGCCCAGGGGATCGACTCGCTCGACGACTACCGGAAGGCGTCGCGCGTGGGACGGGGCACCGTCCTCACCCGGGCCAAGCGAGACCAGATCTGGCCCGTGTTCGAGGAGTACCGGCTGCAGCTCAGCTCGCGTCAGCTCAAGGACGCCGACGACGCGTTCCGCGACGCCGCGGCGCTACTCGCCAGCGAGAAGGAGTCGCTCCCGTATGGCTCCATCATCGTCGACGAGACGCAGGACTTCGGGCAACAGGCGTTGGTGCTGCTGCGCGCGATGGCCGCGAAGGGACAGAACGACCTCTTCTTCGTGGGTGACGGGCATCAGCGCATCTACGCGCGCCATCGGGCTGCGATGGGCAAGTGCGGCATCGACATTCGTGGCCGCTCCAGGAAGCTGTACCTGAATTACCGCACGACCGAGGAGATCCGCCGCTTCGCTGTCGCGCAGCTCGAGGGCCGCGAGATTGACGACATGGACGGCGGGACGGACGACAATCGTCTGTACAAGTCGCTGTCCCATGGCCCCGCGCCGGAGCAGGTCGAGACCTCGAGCCCCGACCAGGCCTTGGACGTAGCGATCGCGCGCATCACAGGTTGGCTGAGCGACCCAGACCTGCCGGCTGGAACGGTGTGCCTCATGGCACCCTCCAAGAAGCTGCGCGGCGCCGTGGCCGACCGGCTGAAGGCGGCGAAGCTGCCCGTGAGCGTTGTGACGTCGGAATCGGCTGACACAGCGTCCGGCGACGCCGTCCGCGTGGCCACGATGCATCGGGCGAAGGGATTGGAGTTCGACCGGGTGGTGGTGCTGGCTCCCAAGGGGGTCGAACCTGCGGGCGGAACCGATATCGCGCAATTGATCTACGTGTCGCTGACGAGAGCCAAGACGGCCGCCGTCCTCGTCCGGTGATGATCAAGGAGCATAGCCTTCCCCCACCGACAGGCCTGGGCGAAGAGCAGAAGCGGCATCGGGCGGAATGTCGCCTCGACACGTGCCTGAAGGGTGCGCGCTCCACGCGTCGTTCAGCGCGCCGTCGACTCGGTCTGGTTCGATATCGGTCTGTCGGAGGGCACAGATGAACATTGAGATCCTGAGTGGGGCGACATCTTTCGCCGACAGATTCAGGGAATGCTGCTCTCGGTACGACCGACTGGACTTGGCAGTCGCATGGTGCGGCGATCCATCTAAGACTCTTCCCTACGACCAAATCGGCGCGTTCAGAGGACAAGTGGACGCGACGGTGGGCATTGCCCTCAATCGCACGCATCCTGACGCCGTGTCGTGGTTCATGGGTCGCCAGAGGACTCAGGTCAGAATCGTGGATGGCGAAAACGTCTTCTTTCACCCGAAGGTCTATCTATTCACCAAAGGCGATGCGTTTGCCTTGTTCGTAGGAAGTTCGAATCTTACGTTCAGCGGCTTCTACAAGAATGTCGAGGTCAATGCCTATTGCGAAGGTTCGCTGTCAGCCCGCGGCGCCAGTGGTGTGAAGGAACTGCGCGGACGACTGTCTGAATGGAGGACGGACTCATTCTCGTTTGTGCCCTCTGTGCGATGGCTGAACGGATATCGCAAGAGGTATCAGGCTTCATTGGCAAAGGCTCGCAAGGCGGGACTTGTTACAGAGCCTCAAGTTGAAGAACAGGTTGCCAGCGCGAGTTGGCTCAGACAAGCAGACTGGAACGTGTACTACGGGAAGGTCCTCGCCGGGCTGCGCGGTTCCGGACGCGAGGGCGGGCTCCGAACGGCCTTGGACGCCGGCGAACGTTTGCTGCCGCGCCCATGGAAGACGTCCTACTTCTCAGACGTCGAGCGGCGTCGGGTGATCAACGGCCTCGGCGACGACTACGCCTCCCTCGGGCACGTTGGCGCATCAGGAGCATTCCGGCAGCTGGTCAGGAATGGCACAGCACAGCAGCATGCCACCATCGTTCGCAGCATGAACGCCATTTCGGCGCTCCCCAGGCCGATACCCTGGCGTCGCCTTGAGCGCGTACTGCATGATCTCGTGCGTATTGGGCCGACGATGAAGGTGTGGGGCCGGTTACTCTGCCTAGTCAGACCTGACCTCTTCTGTACGGTGGCTGCCCCAACGGTCCGAGCGAATCTATCGCAAGTCGTGGGGATAGGACAGGGACGCTTCGCTGACGTCGATGGATACATCGAACTGATCCGATTGCTGCACGCATCGCCCTGGTTCAACACTTCAGCACCGCAGACGCGACGAGCGAAGGAGATATGGAATCGGCGCGTGGCGTACATGGACGCGATCTTCTATTAGCTCAGAAGCCATTGAAGGGCGCCGATCTTCGCCATGCCTGTGAATGGCCGCGGCCAGCGGGCCGCGGCTTCAGGGAACATAGCTCCGCAACGAACACCGCGCCGCGAGAGGAACCTGCTGTGACGCCACAGCTTCTGGACGATAGACCAGATGAGCTTCAACGCCTTCTGGGAGCATTCAAGGCCGGGCGCACGGCAGAGGCGCTCGCGGCCTGCGAGACGCGGATCGCGGAGTGCGACACGGATTCGAAGGCGTGGTTCATTCTGGGCCTGATTGCCCACGAAGAGGGTCGGGATGAGGACGCGCGGCAGGCGTACTCCTCGTCCCTGTTCGGTCACGTCTACTGGCTGCTCCGACGGCGACAGGCGATGTATTTGCGACCGGAGAACCCTCACTCCTCCGAGCTGGCGGAGCCCATATGGATGAAGGCATTCGTCCAGGCTGCAGCCCGCATCACCGCGGAAGATGGTTGCGCCGAGTTCGGGCTCGCCGAAGAGCACCTGTCGGACGCTGACGCGCCCAGTCGAGGATTGTTTTGGCTCGACAGCAAGGGGCAGGATGGCGGCGTGCGCCGGATCTGGCTGGTAGACGCTGCTTCGGCGCTCTTCTACCTCCTGCGAACCAACGATTTCTACAGCACTTGTCTGGGAAATCTTGCGGTCACGTTGCGGCGGCTCGGTGAGCAGCAGCTCGCAGCAGCGTACATAAGGGAAGCCGAGGAGATGCGGCCGCAACAGTTGTGACACTGTGTGACAGATAAGGGCGAAGCACGAAACCATCCGCGGCGACCGTCGATTTCGGACGCTCGCCATCCGACCGCCATCGGTTCCCGTCATGCCATGCGCGGTTGTCGCGGATGCTCTTGCAGCCGCAGGCCAGAAATGGCCTTTCAACTCCCGCAAGAAGCGACAGGTCCGGAACGACGGGCCGAGCGGCGCGTCCGCCCAGACTATACAAGTACCTTGATCCGGAAGACAATCCGCACGCCAAAGGCGGGCGTGAACCTTAAGGCGCGATGGCCTGGAACGTTGAACATGCGGATAGTCACCCGCGACGCAGTGAGGGATGAGGGATGAGGACGAAACGATGAGCGGCGTTCACGATCCCCGCGGCTCCCACTGGCATCGATGGGACCCGCACCTCCACGCCCCCGGCACGTTACTCAACGATCAGTTCGGTTGGGCTTGATCCGCTTTCGTGGACATCTTCCGAGAGGTGGATACGATGTCCCGCATGTCCAATCCGAAGCCGGCACGCTGAGGCGCCGGCAGTTCACTGACGAGTTCAAGGCGGGGGCCGTTCGGCTGGTCCTCGACGAGGGAAAGACGGTCGGCGCCGTCGCCCGCGAGCTGGATCTGACGCAGTCGGCATTGGCCGACTGGGTCCGCAAGGCCCAGGCCGAGCGCACCCAGGGGCGCAGCGGCCTGACCGGCGTCGAGCGGGAGGAGTTGACGCGCCTGCGCAAAGAGAACCGCGAGCTGCGGATGGAACGCGAGGTGCTAAAAAACGAGTCTCGGGCTCTCACGCAGCCCGACTTGTGGGCCAGAAACTCCGTGGCGTACGCTCGCAGGCCCGAGGCCGTGGCCGTCCGCTTTCTGGTGACATCGTGAGCCCGCTAAAAAACATGGTCCGGGGGTGGCCTGCGCACATGTCAGTGGTGACGCCGCAAGGTGATCCCGTTTAGGAAAGTGTTCGAGTGCGCCGCCCCTGCCTCGGGAGATTCCGAGGAGGAGTGCGATGGCGAAGCGTCGAGCGTCGAATCCGTTCTCTACGATCAATCCGCACGCCGCCGGCCTCGATATCGGGGCGACGCACCACGTCGTGGCGGTCAGGCCGGACCGAGATCCGACACCGGTCCGGACGTTCTGCACCTTCAGTGGTGACCTGCACGGCCTCGCCGATTGGTTGCAGGCCGTCGGCATCACGACCGTGGCGATGGAGTCCACCGGGGTGTACTGGATTCCCGTGTTCGAGATCCTCGAAGCTCGCGGGTTCGACGTCGTGCTGGTCAATGCCCGCGACGTGAAGCAGGTGCCAGGGCGGAAGACGGACGTCAATGACGCGCAGTGGCTCCAGCAGTTGCACCAGTATGGGTTGCTACGCGGGAGCTTCCGCCCCCGCGAGGCGATCGTTCAGTTGCGTGCCTACCTCCGGCTGCGTGAGCGCCTCATCGAGTACGCGGCCGCGCACATTCAGCACATGCAGAAGGCGTTGATGCAGATGAATCTGCAACTGCACCACGCGGTGACCGATATCACCGGCGTCACCGGGATGCGCATCCTCCGCGCCATCGTCGCGGGCGAGCGCTCCGCGGAGGTCCTGGCCGCGCATCGCGACGTGCGCTGTGCCGCCTCGGATGCGACGCTTCGGGCCGCTCTGACGGGGCACTATCGGCCGGAGCATGTCTTCGCCTTACAGCAGGCGCTGGAGCTGTACGACTTCCATCAAACCAAGATTGCCGAGTGCGATACGCAGATCGAGACGGCGCTCCGGGCGCTGGCGGCGGAGCGCTCGGCACCCACGACACCGCTCCCGGCGCAACGGCACGCGAAGGGCCGCAATGAGCCGGCGTTCGATGTCCGGACCGTGCTGCACCGACTCCTGGGCGCGGACCTCAGTCAGATTCACGGCCTTGGTCCGTACACGGTGCTCCGACTGGTCGCCGAGTGCGGCGACGACATGACCCGATGGCCGACCGCCAAGCATTTCACGTCGTGGCTGTGCCTCGCCCCGGCCAACAAGATCTCGGGCGGCCGGGTGCTCAGCGCCGCGACCCGTCGCTCCTCCAGTCGTGTGGCAGCCCTTCTCCGCATCGCGGCCGTCAATGTGGGACGGACGCAGACGGCCCTCGGGGCGTTCTACCGACGCTTGGCTGCGCGCATCGGCAAGGCGCAAGCAGTGACCGCGACGGCGCGCAAGCTGGCGGTGCTCTTCTATAAGGCGCTTCGCTTTGGCGTGGCGTACGCCGACCCTGGTGTCTCTGCGTACGAAGCCAAGTATCGGCACCGCCTGGTCCAGCATCTCGAGCGCCGCGCAAAGACCCTGGGTTTTACGCTCGTCGCCAAAGCTGGGGTAGTGGCAGGAGTTTCTTAGGAAAGCCGCGGCCTTCTTCGCGAAGGACCACCGATGAAGTTCGCGTGGATCCACACGGAGAAGGCCACCTATCCGGTCAGCAAGTTGTGTCGCTGGCTCGGCGTGACGCCGAGCGGCTACTACGCCTGGTGCCTCCGTCCTGAATCGGCGCACCGCCGCCGGGACCGCCAGCTCAAGGTGTTGATCCGGGCGTCGTTCGACGCGCACAAGTCGCGCTACGGTAGCCCGCGGATCTACGGCGACTTGCAGGACGCGCAGGAACCGGTGAGCAAGAAGCGCGTCGCGCGTCTCATGCAGGAAGACGGCTTGAAAGCGCGCCCCCGCAAGCGCTTCAAGAACACAACGATGAGCGATCACGACCAGCCCGTCGCCGACAATGTGCTCGACCGGCAGTTCACCGCCGACACGCCCAATCAGCGCTGGGTAGGCGACACCACGGAGTTCGTCATCGGCGAGAGCAGCACGCTGTATCTCGCCGTCATCCTCGACCTGTTCTCCCGCTTCGTGGTCGGCTGGGCGCTCAGTGCGGTCAACGACCGGCACCTGACGCTCCGCGCGCTGGACATGGCCGTGAAACGCCGTTGTCCCGGCGCGGGCCTGCTGTTCCACTCCGACCAGGGCTGCACGTACGCCAGTGAGGACTATCAGGTCGCCCTGGGACCGCGCGGGATCACCTGTAGCATGAGTCGCCGCGGCAACTGCTACGACAACGCCGTGATGGAGAGCTTCTTCTCGACCGTCAAGAGTGAGCTCGCCGACCGCTTCGGCAGCTACAGCGAAGCCAAGATGGAGGTGTTCGACTACCTGGAGGTGTACTACAACCAGCGACGCCGGCACTCGACGCTCGGACAGATCAGTCCGGCTGAATTCGAGCGACGTGCTGCCGCGTAGCCCTCTGCGGGGTGCTCGGCGGCATCCGGTGTCCAGCGTCGTGCTTGACCCGACCGCCGCCAAGCACCTGTAGACTTGCTACGACCGTTGAAGAACGAAGGCTGATTCGACTGAACTAACCCGTCCACGGGATCGGATCAGGCCCAGTGCCGCCACGCTGGGCGGTGGGCAGTGTATGAGGGCGTGACCTCCTTGGGCAAGCGCGTGGTTCGCGGTGTGTTGTTGCCGTTGACCCGATGACGAGGAGCGGCGGTGGGCGCTTGTGGGACACCGCGCTCTGTGCGGTGTTCCAAGGCGCGGTGGGCACCGGTCTTCGGTGTCCACGGCGCCGGCAGCGTCCACGGCCTCAGGCCTCCGGAGTTGCCGTGCGCGTGCCGGTCTCCTTCCTGCGTGCGCTACGCCATCGTGATCAGCCATTCCACCGCATCGTGATCACCGATTCCACGCATCGTGATCGGGCGTTTGACCTGCATCTGTACTGTCGGCACGTCATTCACCACGACTTGTGCTGGAACCCCTCGACGCTGGGACAGCGGACTGGACGGGTTGACAGGATCGGGTGCCGCGCTGAACGCATCAGCGAGTCGATCCACCTGTACCTGCCCTGCATCGCCGCCACCCAGGACGAGAAGATGTTTCGCGTGGTGCGCGACAGGGAGCGGTGGTTCAACATCCTGACGGGCGAGAACTACGAGGTGGACGAGGCAGCCACTGAGCGTCGCGCAGCCAGAGTGCCGCTTCCCCCAGTGCTCCAGAAGCAACTCTCGATGACCCTACATCCCACCACTGAGGACAGCCCGAGACCGGAGCAACCCGAGCAGGCCGCCATGGCATGAATGTTCGGTCCAGCTCTGCCGATCGTTACCCGAAGTGAGGTCGCGTGGTGTGTGGCCGGTGCGCCCCTCAGGAGCGGAGCCGACGAGGAAGGCGGACTGAACTTCGTGCCTGAGCAAAAGACCCTGAGAAGTGTTCCGGAGAGTGGAGAAGCACGCTCGGATCTCCAGCGACGACCGGCGCTCGGGCTCGACCAGGTGTTCGCGGCACTCGTGGCTGCCTCCGAGGAGTCCGCTCCCCAAGCGCGCCAAGAAGAAGGCCCATTCGACCAGGCGCAAGGTCGCGCGTCCTCTCTATGGCGCTTCCTCCGTGAAGTGACGAAGAACAGAGGGGGCGCATCGAGCTTGAAGTGATCGCGGGGCAAGAAACAGGCAGCCCCAGCGCGGTTCTAGAGGATCTGCGCGAGTGTGTCAACGAGGTTGGTGGAAGAACAAGGAGATGGAAGGTCTCTGCCATCGTGCCGCAGTCGTATCGCTTCAAGGAGGCTGTGCATTATCGCTCGATCCTGGTCGACTCCACATCCTGCTTGTTGCATGACGGCGGCATCGAAGGATTCGACGGTGAGAAGTTGAAGCGGACACTGCCGACGCAGCTGCTGCACCCCGGTGGACCGATCGCAAGCGACATCGATGATCTGAGCCGTTCAGCCAAGCCAAGGGTGATCTGACCCATGCAGGGATGGGTGGCCAATACGCACGCCGAGTGGTTCGACTTCCTGCGGGAACGGCGTGACCGCTGGGAAGAGGTCAACTTCTGGACGCCCTCTGACTACGCCGGATTCTCTGGCAGGCCGGGGGTGCCATTCTTCTTCAAGCTGAAGTCGCCTCGCAATCGAATCGGAGGCTTTGGTCTTGTCTCGCGGTACGCGCGACTCCCCGAGTGGCTGGCCTGGGAGTGCTTCGGCGAGGCGAACGGGGCGCCCGACATCAGCCTGATGACCCGTCGGCTCGAACAGCTTCGCGCATCCAACCGGATGAAGGGCCGAGAGCAGAAGGGCCCTCCCCAGATCGGGTGCGTCCTCCTGAGCGATGCCGTATTCTTCCCGGAGGACATGTGGGTGGCGCAGCCCACCGACTGGGCCCCGGAGATCGTCAGGTACAAGCGGTACGACCTGACCGTCGGCGAGGGACTGCGCGTGTGGCGCGAGTGCCAGGAGCGCCTGCAGTCGCTGAGGCTGGGTCGAGTCGGAGACGCCGTGATGATGAGAGAGCCGGGGCAGGACGGCTTGTTCGCCACGGCCCGATACGGCACGCCACAGCTCGTGGCACCGCGCCTCGGGCAGGGCATCTTCCGCGTTGCCGTGATGGACGCCTACGGGCGAGCCTGCTCTGTCACTGGCGAGCACTCCTTGCCCGCCCTCGAGGCGGCACACATTAAGCCCTACGCCCTGCATGGCTCTCATGATGTGCGGAACGGTCTGCTGCTGCGCTCGGACCTCCACCGCCTGTACGACACCGGGTACGTCACGGTGACACCGGAGTACCGGCTCGAGGTGAGCAATCGATTGCGCGCGGACTACAGCAACGGCAAGAGCTACTACCCGATGCACGGGCAGTCGATTGGTCTCCCGAAGCGAACCCAGGAGAGGCCGGACCCGGACCTACTCGCATGGCACAACGAGCGCGTGTTCAGGGAGTGAGTGGGCATGGTTGATCTGGGACCGACTCTCGGTCCGGGGTGGCGCACGATCTGGAGCGGTACTCCTGTCTCCGTGAATAGGACCACCTTGTACTCGGTCGTGGCTGCTGGCAGGCCGCGGCAGGACGCGTCTTTCATGCTGCGCGCAAGCGCACACCGAGAGTAGTGAAACACGATCGCTTCATCCGCTTCCTAGAGACGGCACCGGAGAAGTCCCGGTGCATGACCCGCGGCCGCACGACCTGCGATATCGAAGCGTCGAGTTGTGCCGACCCGGCCGACGCACCAACAGAGTAACCATGATCGCGATCTGCCCTGTACCGCGCGCCTGGCATCGTGTCTTCCAGCGGTTGGTGGACTTTGCTCAGCAACGCGGCGAGACCGGTCCTCCGGCACCTCTTATCCTTAGCGGCTGGACCTATTCGAGCGATGCAGACAAGCATGCGCGCTGGCAGCAAACCGTGCGCTGGGCAGAGGAGCGTGACTGCCTGGAGTTGCTTCAGGACATCACGCCAGACGACATGTATCGGGCGCCCGGACTCTCCTCGTATCGGCTTGGCGATGAGAGAGCGTTCTGGAACACCACCGAGCGGCCGCTTCAGCCCCCGGAGCAGCTTGCTTCCTCGCTTGCCGCATTGCTGTCGAACTGGGACGAGATTGCTCCGGGCGGACTGTCGCTTGTGACGAGACCACTCGGCTGGTCCGGGCGAAAATCGCGGAGGCTGGTGGTGTGGGCCGATGCGTCGGCAGCCGCGCCGTGGGGCACGTGGGCATCACTCGACGACGACCGCAGCAAACGTCGCTCGTTCACGCGCCTGCGAGCGTCGGTCAACGTGGCCATCCAGCCGCACGCAGTGGACGACATCGTCTTCGTTCATGACCCCGACTACTTGACAAAGAGACGGGCCCGGCATCGCTATCGGCCATGACGATTGCCGTGAGGGCCTCCCAACTGTGACACGTGCGCTCTCAAGCTTACTCGGATCACCCCTCGGCATTGTCTGAGCAATAGGAGTCAAACTCGATGGCACGCCGGCCGCGCACGTGGATCACTGACATGGGTCACTATCTTGAGGACGGGCTGCTGGCCGACATGCCCGCGCCCGCCATGGACCTCGCGCTGCACCTCGGCGCCATCGTCGCGTGGGTGAGCAGCCACGCCGCAACACCGATGCCGGAGACCAACGTGCGCTGCCGCGTCCTGACCCGGGCGCACGGGCGGTGCGTCGGCGACCTATACGCGGGGCTGGCCCAGGACGATGCCATCGAGTGGTTCTGCGTGCTGTGTCGCGAGTCTGGGCGAATCAGCGGCTGGCGCGACACACTCTGGGACCGCTCCTCGCGTCCGCGCTGATGGCGTTCGTGGTCCCTCAGCCGCTCACGCGGATCGCCGACCGTAAGGTCACGCGCGAGGTTCTTCTGATAGAGCGCACCAGCTCGTCGTCCGTCGGCTTCGGCCGGTGGAGATGTCCGTCCCAGCGTCGGCCATCGACGCTCGCCGACCTGGCGAGCGTGATCACTCCCTCTGTCGCCCGATTCCGGGCCGGAGGTCACTGGGAGTCACAGGTCAGCACGTCGCAGCGGTCGTCCACGGGGCGGCGTTACATTCATCACCGTGAGCGAGGTGGAACTGTCCTGCTGTTTGTCCGCGAGCGCCGCGAGCAGGACGGCCGGACGATGCCATACACGCTGCTGGGGCCGGCTGACTACGTGTCGCACACGGGCGAACGGCCAATAGCGTTCGTATGGCGTCTGCGCCGTCCGATGCCGGCCGGGCTGTTCAGAGAGGCCAAAGTCGCGGCGGGGTGACGCCGTCGATACCCGGTGCTCGACAGGACGTAACAGGCGCATATGATTCTGCCATGCCCATCCGCAGAGTCTTCTGGAAGGTCGGTCCCAACCGGCCTCCTCTTTCGGAGGCAACACTGGAGAACATGCCGACGTACGACATCGCGGCGCCTCGCCTTCGCCGGAGGACCTCTGCCATGAGTCGACGAGCACTGCTCGCGATCGCGACCACTCTTCTCATGTGCCTGGGCGCCTGGCCGGTGTCGTCGCCACGCGTCGCCGCACAGGCGGGCCGTGCCCGTCCCAATGTGCTCGTGATCATGGCCGACGACCTCAACGTCGACATGGCCGCGTTCGGCCATCCGATTGTCCAGACGCCGAACATCGACCGCCTGGCATCGCGCGGGGTCCGCTTCGAACGGGCCTACGCACAGTATGCGTACTGCAACCCGAGCCGCGCATCCTACATGACGGGCCTGCGGCCGGACACCACGCGGGTGTACGACCTCACCACGCACTTCCGCGAGGCCGTGCCGGACGCCGTGACGCTGCCGCAACTGTTCATGAACGCAGGCTACTACGCGGCGCGTGTGGGCAAGATCTACCACTACAGCAATCCCGGCGGCATCGGCACCAACGGGCTGGACGATGCGCCGTCGTGGAATACGGTGGTCAACCCCAGGGGCATCGACAAGGACGAAGAGTCGAAGCTGACCTTCGCCGGTCCGTCGCGGGCACTCGGATCGTCGCTGTCGTACTACGCCTCGCCCGCCCCCGACGCGCAGCATACCGACGGCCTGGTGGCGAGCGAGGTCGTCGCGATGCTCGAGCGCCATCGCCATCGCCCCTTCTTCATCGCCGCGGGATTCTATCGGCCTCACTGCCCGTACATCGCTCCGAAGAAGTACTTCGACATGTACCCGGATCTCGCCCGGATGCCCACACACGAGTACTCGCCACTCCTGCTCCAGCAGTCGCCGACGGCATCGCGCGGCGTGTCGTGGAACATACCGGACGGTGAGCAACGCGAAGTGATTCGCGCCTACTACGCGTCGATCACCTTCATGGACGCGCAGGTGGGACGCGTGCTCGACGCGCTCGATCGCCTGAACCTTGCCGACAGCACCATCGTCGTGTTCATGAGCGACCATGGCTACCACACCGGTGACCACGGCGGACTGTGGATGAAGCAGGGCCTGCTGGAGCGTTCGGTGCGAACACCGGTGATCGTCGCCGGCCGGGGGGTGACGGCCCGCGGCCAGTCCTCCGGCCGCATCGTCGAACTGCTCGATCTCTACCCCACGATCGCGGACCTCGCCGGGCTCACACCACCCGCGCGGATCGAAGGGCGGTCGCTGCGGCCGTTGCTGGCCAACCCCAAGGCCGAGTGGCCTCACGGGGCCATGAGCCAGACCCTGCGCCGGGTGACGCTGCCGGGCGCCCGCGCCGGGGGCGCTGCCGGCAATCAGGCACCCAGTCCATCGGTGCAGGGCTATGCACTTCGCACGGAGCGGTGGCGCTACATCGAATGGGACGAGGGGCGTCTGGGCCAGGAACTCTACGACGCGCTCAGCGATCCCGGCGAACTGCGCAATCTGGCCGGCGAGGCCTTCTACGCGAACGCGGTCACCGGCCTGAAGGAGCAGTTGGCCAGGATGCGGCAGCCACGGGCGAAGTGAGGGGCGACCGATCCGCTCGGCGACGCGATGTGCACCGCCTGCCGCCGCTCGCGCTCGCTGAAGACCCGGGCGGGCCCGCCGGATGGTGCGGGCCACGCCATCCACGGCACTCGCGGTACGCTGAGGCATGCGTCCCGCCGGCCGGCCCTCGTCGTGCCTCACCGCGCTGTCTCTCACCCTCGCGCTCGCGGCCTGTCGGCCCGCGGCCACCAGCGACGTGGCCGTCGAGCTGTGGACGACGCACGAAATCGCGCTGACGGCGGCGGACACGTACGTGAATCCTTACGTGGATGTGGAGGTGTCGGCGCGATTCGAGAACGAGGCGGGCCTGCAGATCGTGCGTCCGGCGTTCTGGGACGGCGGGTCGTCGTGGAAGGTACGGTTCGCGCCGCCAGACGCGGGACACACGTGGACGTGGCGGAGCGAGGCGTCCGTCGACGATCCCGGGCTGGCCGGCCGCACGGGCACGCTGCGGTCGGTGGCGTACACGGGCGACAACGTGCTGCTGAAGCACGGCCTGCTGCGCATGTCTCCCGGCAAGCGCAACGTCGTGCACGCCGACGGCGCGCCGTTCCTCGTGGTTGCCGACACGGCGTGGTCGATTCCCTATCGCGCCACGCCGGAGCAGGTCACCACGTATGCCGCCGATCGCCAGGCAAAGGGCTTCAATACGACGTTCCTCATCACCGTGCAGGGCGACAGGTTCGCCAGGGGCCCCGATGCGCGCAACACGCCGCTGGGATTCGCGCGTGCGTTTGCCGACATCCCCGACGGCCACATGAACACGCTGCACCCAGAGTACTTCCAGGCGTTCGACGACCTGGTGCGCATCCTGATCGATCACGAGTTGGTGCCGCTCTATGCCCCCGTCGCGCACGGGTACGGCTGGAAGGGGGAGACCGCCATCGGTCCGACGCTCGCACCCGAGGAGTACGTGCGCTACGCGCGGTATCTCGTTGCGCGCTACGGGAGCATGCCCGCGTTCTGGCTCGTGAGCCTCGACAGCAACGGCTTTGCGCCGAGCATCAAGCCCGCGGGCGAAGCGTTCGAACGCTGGGACGCGTACCAACAGCCCACCGGGCTCCACTACAGTCCCTACGACGACTACATGGCCGACTGGGCCAAGCCGGGCAGCGACTGCTGCTTCCATGGCAACAAGTCGCACCAGGCCGAGCCGTGGCTCGACTTCCAGTGGGCGCAGACGGGGCACGACGGCAAGCCGCTCTACCACAAGGTGCAGCGCATGTACGACGTGACGCCCGTGCGCGCCGTGATGAACGGCGAGTCCACGTACGAAGCGATGGGACAGGGCAAGCACGGACTCGGCTGGTGGCAGGGCGACGATGCCTGGCACCAGTTGATGCACGGCGGCACCATGGGCGTGGCGTACGGCGCCGTCGGCGTGTGGATGTGGAAGGTGTCGCGCGACGAACCCGGCTGGCCCGACTGGACCGACGCACCGCTGTCGTGGCGCGACGCGCTCGACCTCGAAGGTGGGAAATATGTCGGCGCCGTCTCGCGGGCGTTCCGTGACTACGACGCGACGGACATCGAACGACGCTGGGATCTCGCCGAGGGCAACGCGCCTCTGCTTGCCAAACCCGGCTCACTCTACGTCGCGTACCTGCCGAAGGGCGGAACGATCACGATCCCGTCGGCGCCCGCCGGCCTGCCCGTCAGGTGGTTCGACGCCAAGGCGGGCGAGTTCCGCGATGCCGACGCGCTGGCCGGCGGTCGATTCACCGCCCCGGACGACAGGCCATGGGTCCTCTTCGCAGGCCAACGCCGCAAGTCTTGATCGCGGGTCCTGAATCCCAGGCGCCAAGCGAATCGATGCAAACGTCGTCTTTGCGTGAATCCGTTCAGGCGCCCTGTCAGACGCACCTCGGCTATTCGTCTTACCAACACGCGCAAACAGGAGTGCGCGCGTGCCTGGAGGGACATGCCGAACTGGACAGAGCAGCAGTTGCACGTGGTCGGCAGGAAGGCCGACATCGACAGGTTCGTCCGCGTCGGCTACACGCCTCGTCGAAAGGGTGAGCTCGATGCGCTCCTGCACTTCGACAGGCTCTGCCCGAAGCCCTCGCCTGATGCTCACGGTGCGGAGATCGGCAGCGGCGTGACGGTCATGCACTGGCGGACGACCAACCAGGCCTGCTTCGACATGATCACGCCGTGGGACTACCCGGCCTGGTTCTACGAGTCGATGGCGGCCGAGTGGCCCACGTTGGCGTTCTGCTGCTCGGTGAGCGGTGAGATGGGCGACTTTGGCGGCATCGTTTCGTGCGTGAACGGAGAGTTCATCGATCTGGTCCGCGACTTCGACGGCGAGTACGACCGCCGGGCGCACCTGCGTGCCGCCAGGTCCGCCATGAAGCGCTGGATGACGTTCCTCACGCGCGACAGGGACTGGCGCCTCATGCCGAACAGGGCCTGGGAGAAGGGGAACATGCGCGCTGACGCGCACTTCGATGGGGACTTCTGGTACTACTTCCGGAGTCGCGAAGCCATGGCCGACTTCCGCGGGCGCCATCGCTGTCGGTACCCGGAGCGGCGCGTGGATGGAGCGTGGAAGCGCACCCGGGCGCCGGGCTGACGCGTGCTGGTTGTAAAGTACCGCAACGTACCGCGCGCCTATCCGTTCAATGCGCATCGAATCGCACGGCCGCCCCGTTGCGTCGGCCACCGATCTCTCGGCCTTCGCTGCCTGCCGTCATCGCACCGGTCTCGACCTGGCCATGGCGCTCGGCTTGCTGGAGGCCGTCGCGATATTGGTCCGCCAATGAGTGCTCGTCTACGCACGCGACTGGTTGCACACCTAGAAACGGTATGAACGTTCAGACGACATGGGTATCGCCAGCGAGAGTGATCACCGGCCAGGACCACCTGGCCGTATCGGCTATCAGCCAACACTTGTTCACCGAGCTTCTCCCGGGGCTGACGAATGTGACGCAGCGGATCCGCTGCTACTCGTTCTACCCATGGTTCGTCTGGGCGTTCGACCAGCGGGCGGCGAAGAAGTCGGCGAACGAGATCGTGCGAACCTTCAGGCGAGCTGAAGTCCTGCACTCGCTAATTGGCATCCTCCACGAGCTGGACGAGGACGATGAATGGCCGCACGGCGGAGGTCTGGTCGGACGGGACGTGCTCGTGCCGGTGGCGCGAGCGATTCTCGATGGAAGGACCGTGCGTCTGTCGAAGTATGCCGTCCTCGACAGCGAGAACGGGCCACGGTACTTCAAGCACAGACTAGGCGGCCTCGGGCAGTACTACCTGGGGCCACTCAGGGAGTTGATGGTCTTGGACGGCAACGCGAGGTCCGGACTGCGGTGCATCAATGAGTGGGGCGGTCACCTCGCCGCCCTGTACGACACAGCTGTCGATGGCGACGCGTTCTTCGCGGCGATTGAAGGGGATCGCGTGGACGCAGCCGTCCTCCGCAAGCTCCGGGCGTTCTGTCCGTGCCGGCTTGCGGGGAGTCAGGGCGAGCGAGGTGCCTTGGGCCAGTTGATGTTCGGGACGGGTGATGGAGAGCTCGCGCAGGAAGGCGGCGACAGCAGACGCAACACGCTGTTCGCCCTGCTGGAGTACGTTCGCGACGCTCGGCAGAACTCTCCGCGCGCGACCGACGAGTGGTCGTTTCTAGCCACCGCCTGCGCAGGCGCTCTTCTCGACGGCAGTCCTTGGGCGCCGTCGGACCTGCTCCGCGACGTGGTCCGGCAGTGGGGCGTGTACCAACGGCACGAGATCTTCTCCGTGGCGATGCAAGGACTTTTCTGGGCGGCCTTGACCACACTGACGGACGAGGAGGCCGCATTCACGGAGAGCCGCACCGCGTTCGCCCGCTGGTTTGCGCGGCGATTCGCGAAATGCCTGCCTCGGGCGTCTCGAAAGAGCGTCTTCGGCTTGTTCGTCGCGCACACGGCAGCGGGATTGCCGCACGCCGCTGACTGGGGCAATCCCGAGCATGAGATCGCTGTGGCGCGGGAGGTGATTGGTGCGCAGAACGCGGGCGACGTGGACCGTGTCGTCGAACTCGCGCTCCAGGCACTGGCGGCGTTGGTGGCTCGTGGTACCGACACACTGAACTACGGCACATTCGATCTCTCCGCCCGGTTCCTTCAGATCTATGCCGTGAACCTCGTGTCGCTGCGCGACAACGCGTCGGGCAGGTGGGTGGGTCTCACGGGTGTCCAGTGGCTTGAATGGATGGCTGCCCACTGGCTGCTCGATGCGCATGTGCGCGTGGCCCTCAGGAAGCTCCGGCATCAGGCCCAGGACACGTTCCGCATCGTGCCCACGGACGATGGGTTTCGCGTGCGCCCGGACGTGCCGACCGCGGCATTTGCGCAGCCCCGTCTGGGATCCGCGCTCCGCTTCCTCTTCGATCTGGGCCTCCTCGAACTCGATCAGGAGGCAGAGGGCTTGCCGTATCGCCTGAGTGCGGTTGGCGTGCGTACGTTGGAGACGGCTCTTGGCTGACGACAAGGAGCTGTCGCTCTACCGCGAACTGAATGCGTCTGGCTACGAGGCGTCCGTCATCGCCACGTTCAACGTCAGGTTCTCGCTCTACGAGCGGGTGCTGCTCAGGCGCCTGCTGGCGGCCGGCTGTCGATACAACCTCCTGCTCGCTGATGCGGCCCAGTGCGGCACGTCACTGTCCATGGGCGAGGACGTGCCGGAGCTCGCCGGTTCCGAGTACGCGCTGGTGCCGATACAGGCCCAGGGCGCATTCCATCCCAAGTTCGTGCTGTTGCTCGGTCGCACCAAGGCGCGTCTTATCGTGGGCAGCCACAACGTGTCCGTCGGGGGCTTCGGTCTGAACCGGGAGATAGCCACGGCGTTCGACATCGACCCGAGTGGTGCGTCAGCAGACCTTGCGAAGGAAGTGTGGCAGTTCGCGAGAGCGTGGGCGAGTCAGGTCCCCGGTGAGGTGGGTGCACTGCTGACGGCGGTGCACCAGATCGCGCCGTGGTTGGCGGACTCGACTGCTTCGGCTGGCAACAGGAGGCTGCTCTGGACAGGGGCAGGCAGGAAGACGCTATGGGAACAACTGCGGCCATCGCTCGATCGGCGGGTCGAGAGAGTCACGGTGCTGAGTCCGTACTTCGACAACAGTTGCACCTTCATGAAGCGCGTGCTGCGCGACCTCGCGCCGAGGGAGACGGTCATCGCGATCGATCCCGAGAGCAGCGAGTTTCCGGTTGCATCGCGACGCTTCCTGCCAGACGCACGATTCGTCGACGTGTCGAGTCTTGGCGGCGGCTGGACCCGGACCCTTCACGCCAAGGTCTATCGCTTCGAGTTCCGCGACGGCGAGAGCCTGGTCGTCTCGGGTAGTGCCAACGCCAGCCAGGCGGCCTGGCTCTCCGTCGGGGCCACTGGGAATGCTGAGATGGTCGTGATGCACGCCAACGGCAACCACGTGTGGAAGTCACTCGGGTTGGCGCGTCTTGGCAAGCTGCCCGATGTCAGTGCGGACACCTGGCGAACGATGAAGACGCGGCAGGAACACGCCGCCGAAACAGACGCTTCGAGCACGGTCAGAGTCTTTCATGCCGTAGTGCGGTCCGATGGCTTCGAGGTGCGAAGGGAGTTCACCGAGGGCATCAAGGGCAAGGTCGATGTTCTTGCCGGCGCCGAGGTTCTTGGACAGCTCTCGCCAGTGTCAATCGCACATGGGTTGATCGCGTGCCGCACGGACGACAGCCCATTGCTCCAGGAAGCAACGGTATTGCGGGCTCGATCTCAGCGTGGGCCGGAACGCTTTGCGCTGCTGAGCCGAGTCGACGAACTGTGCGATCGGGCAGCAGGCAGTCTGCGTCAGAACTTCCGGCGCGCGCTCAGCGGGTTGCAGGGAGATCCCGAGCAAATCACCGAGCTGCTGAAGATCATCGAAAAGGCGATTTTCGACCAGCCGTTCGCCGTGGAAGACGTGGCCAGTCCGGCTGCGCGGGCGACATCACGCACGGCTACGGCTCCCCCTAACGAGGATGCAGAGCCGGCATCGCTGATGGTGTCGGCGAGAGATACGCTCAAGGCGCGTCGCAAGCGTCGCCTCACGGCCTCCACCGATCTCGCCGTGATCATCGATGCTCTGATCTACAGGTTGGGCAACGGGCTGCACCGGGAAGACCTCGACACGAAGGAATCGGTTCGCGTCCACGAGCCGAAAGCCGACGATCACGGCGCAGATGATGACGAGCCGGAGGAGGTCGATGGCGCGGTCTTGGCGAAGATGTGCCGCGGTAAGGTCAATCGATTGTTCAAGCGCATGCAGCAGCAACTCGATCAGGCCGCAGAGCGAGGCACGCATGTCGGTTCGGCCATCATCCAGTTGGCTGCCGTCCTCGGCATTGTGAAAGCCCTGACTGTCGGCACGTTCGAGTGGCTACCGCCGAAAGAAGAACTGGTGGACGGACCTAGCGGTTGGGAGTTCTTCACCAACGCTTGCAGGAGCCTATACGCGCCCGGCGTCAGGCTGGCGGCCAGAGCACTCGAAGAGACAGCCGGGACGGCGTTCGACGAACTGTCGATTGTGCGGGGGCTTCTTTGCTGGTTCGCGTTCACCTGGGACGTCGACGTGGAGACGCTCGCTCGCAACATCAAAGAGTACCCAGACTACGAATGGGACTACCTGATCGGAGTGGCGTGCCTTCTGCCGGTTGCCACGGACTGTGCTGCTGACAACCAAGCGATCGGCCTGCTCGGCGATGCGCTGTCAGCGTCATCGGCAGATGTCGCAAAGGCTGACCGTCACCTATCGTGGGCCAGGCGGATCGACGAGAAGTGGCGGACGCGGGGACTTACACCCATCCAGGGTGGATTCAAGCTTGGTGATGTCGTATTCCCCGTTAAAGCGTCAACAGGCCGACCTGGCGTCGTGTGCTCGATTGAGCACGACAAGACGGGCGTCCTGAACCTCGATACTCTCGCGCCGACGAAGTTCGCGAATGGTTGGCTGGCGAGGTTGTGACGTCGCAACGGACATGCTGCCACGATCGAGATGGTTGCCGTAGGCAAGAGCACAGACTGACACAACCGAAGGGGCGAGCGGTTGGCACGCTGTCTACCGAGTTGAGTAGGCCCCGTTCTCGTCCACTGTCCCGTCGGTGTCGAAGAGCCACACGTCGAGGTGGAGCGATGGGCCTGTGCGCGCGGACTGCGTGGTGGTGCTCTGCGCATCGGCGGGCTCGAGTACCAGCCTCAACCAGCCTCAGGATTTCGGCGTCGTGGAACGACGGCCAATGGCCGAACGCCGAAATCAATGCGTCCGCACCATGGACATGTGTCAACGCATTGCTTATCACCGCGTCACCGGTGCGGGAATTGCGGTCAGCCGTCGGTAGAGCGTGCGCAACAAGTAGCATCTCCTTGGGATTCTGAACCGCCGGATGGCTTGTTCGCCGAAGCCTGAGGCGAAGGTGGAAATCCGCCGTAAGCCGTAAGCCGCTGTCAACCGTCACCCCAGCGCCGCCGTCACGATCTCCTGGGCTTCCGCGACGATCTGCGCCAGGTGCGCTTCGCTCGTGAAGCTCTCCGCGTAGATCTTGTAGATGTCCTCGGTGCCCGACGGGCGTGCGGCGAACCAGCCTTGCGCCGTCGTCACCTTCAGTCCGCCGATGCTGGCGCCGTTGCCCGGTGCGGCGGTGAGGCGGGCCGTGATCGCGTCGCCCGCGAGCGTCGTCGCGGCGACCTTGTCGGGCGTGAGGCGCGCGAAGCCCTTCTTCTGCTCGGGCGTGG
This sequence comes from Acidobacteriota bacterium, assembly GCA_020845575.1. NCBI lineage: Bacteria > Pseudomonadati > Acidobacteriota > Acidobacteriota bacterium. The sequence goes on from JADLFL010000059.1 coordinate 74,132, forward strand.
CCGGTCGGCACCGTGGACAAGTTCCAGGGCCAGGAGGCGCCGGTGGTCATCTACTCGATGGCCTCGTCGAGCCCCGAGGACGCCCCGCGCGGCATGGAGTTCCTGTACAGCCTGAATCGCCTGAATGTGGCGACGTCGCGCGCGCGGTGCGCGGCGATCGTCGTGGCGTCGCCCGCGCTGTTCGAGCCGGAGTGCCGGACACCGAGGCAGATGCACCTGGCGAACGCGCTGTGCCGGTTCAAGGAACTGGCCAGGAGCTAGCTTCGTCGTCACGGGGTCTGACAAGAAGGAGTCTGACAAGTCACTGATCAGTGCTGCTGCTGGCATCGCACGGGAACTCGCCTGTCGCCTGTACACGATCTCCGAACGCAAGAAGCGCGCGTCCGATGCCCTCCGATACAACGGCCTCGTCCAGGCCTGGCCCGAGATCGTGCGCCTGGCGAGCGAGGTCCGTACGCCGGAAGCGCAGACGCTGCCGGGCATCCTCTGAGGGCCAGGGCATTCAAACGTGTCAGACACGCGAGCTAAACTGGCTCTATCCGTCTTGCGTTAGGCTACAATTGCAGTCGTGTCCATTGACAAACGATCGCCGAGAGCGACTGCTCTGACGCTAATCTCCCAGGATGGACACCGGGTGGGGCCGCGCCTGGCGGCGGAGGCGGGCGTATCGCGCCAGGTCGCCAACGGTTGGCTCCAGAGCCTGGTGGACGATGGGCTCGTGGAAGCGAAAGGCAGCACGCGCGCTCGCGTGTACAGACTGGCGCTCCTCGGCGCAGACGATCGCACCTTCCCTCGCGACGGGCTCGAGGAGCACATCGTGTGGCAGCAGGTGGTGCTTCCTCAAGTCGTGGAACGTCCGGCCCATGTCAGGGAAATCTGGAACTACGCGTCTACCGAGATGATCAACAACGCCATCGATCACTCGGGCTCGAAGACGGTGCGGGTCGAGGTGCGACGTACAGCGGTGTGGACCGAGGTCGTGGTGGCCGACGACGGCGAGGGCATCTTCCTCAAGATCCAGCGCGCACTCGGTTTGCACGATGCCCGCGAAGCGCTCCTCGAACTGGCCAAGGGCAAGCTGACCACCGCCCCTGCGTACCACTCGGGGGAGGGCATCTTCTTCACATCGCGCGCCATGGACGAGTTCGAGATCGACTCGCATCAGTTGCGATTCACGCACGACGCCAGCCGTCCCGACACGATCGAGCACCACGAGGGAGACGTGCCGGGCACGCGCGTGCGCATGCGTCTGGCCAACGACAGTGCGCGCCGCCTGCGTGACGTGTTCGACGCGTTCACGGACCCGGAGGAGCAAACGTTCGACAGGACGGTCGTGCCCCTGCGCCTCGCGCAATTCGGCGGCGACCTGCTCGTGTCGCGGTCGCAGGCCAAGCGCGTGGCGAGCCGGTTCGAGCGCTTCAAACGCGTCGAACTGGACTTCACCGGCGTCGAGACCATCGGCCAGGCGTTCGCCGACGAACTGTTCCGGGTATTCGCGTCCGCCCACCCGGACATCAGAATCGGTCCGCTGCACGCGGGACCGGCCGTGGACGCCATGATCCGCCGCGCCGTGGCGGCAAGGAACGCGTCCAGCACGGATTCGCAGCACTGATCGCACACGACAGGGTCTGCGAGCGCGAGCTCGGGCTTCGCCTGAACAAGGCGCATCAGACGTCCGACTGGAGTCGACGGCCGCTCGAAGGGAGCCAGTTGCGATACGCGGCGCTCGACGCCGAGGTCTTGCTGGCGCTCCATGCGAAGTTCATCATGGCGACGAGATCCCGTTAGATCGCCACGAAGCCGCACCGCCGGCGGCCGCTGTCAACCGTCACCCGAGCGCCGCCGTCACGATCTCCTGGGCCTCCGCGACGATCTGCGCCAGGTGCGCTTCGCTCGTGAAGCTCTCCGCGTAGATCTTGTAGATGTCCTCGGTGCCCGACGGGCGGGCGGCGAACCAGCCTTGCGCCGTCGTCACCTTCAGTCCGCCGATGTTGGCGCCGTTGCCCGGTGCGGCGGTGAGGCGGGCCGTGATCGCGTCGCCCGCGAGCGTCGTCGCGGCGACCTTGTCGGGTGTGAGGCGCGCGAAGCCCTTCTTCTGCTCGGGCGTGGCTGGCGCGTCCACGCGCAGGTAGTACGGCGTGCCGTACTGCGCCGTGAGCTCCTGGTAGTGCACACCGGGGTCCTTGCCCGTGACAGCGGTGATCTCCGCGGCGAGCAGGCCGAGGATGATGCCGTCCTTGTCGGTGGTCCACACGGTGCCGTCGCGACGCAGGAAGCTCGCGCCGGCGCTCTCCTCGCCGCCGAAGCACAGGCTGCCGTCGGCAAGGCCCGGCGAGAACCACTTGAAGCCCACTGGCACTTCGACGAGCGTGCGATCGAGACCCGCGACAACGCGATCGATCATGCTGCTCGACACGAGCGTCTTGCCCACCGCCGCACTCGACCACGCCGGCCGATGGCCGAGCAGGTACCTGATCGCCACGGCCAGATAGTGGTTCGGATTCATCAGGCCCACAGACGGCGTGACGATGCCGTGGCGGTCGGCGTCGGCATCGTTGCCCCACGCGATCGCGTAGCGGTCCTTGAGGCCCACGAGGCTGGCCATGGCATACGGACTGGAGCAGTCCATGCGGATCTTGCCGTCGTGATCGAGCGTCATGAACCCGAACGTCGGATCGACGCGCGTGTTCACGACGTCGATGTCGAGGCCGTATCGATCGGCGATGCGCGCCCAGTACGCCACGGCGGCGCCGCCCATCGGGTCGACGCCGATGCGCAGGCCCGACGTGCGAATCGCGTTCATGTCGATCACGCTGCCGAGATCGGCGATGTAGTCGGTCGCGAAATCGCGCTCCGACACGCACGCCGCCGCGCGCGCCTCCGCGTACGGCAGTCGCTTCACGCCGGCGTTGCCGCCGGCCATCAGCGCGTTGGCGCGATCCTCGATCCAGCGCGTGACGTCGGTATCGGCCGGACCGCCGTGCGGCGGGTTGTACTTGAAGCCCCCGTCCTGCGGCGGGTTGTGCGACGGCGTGATGACCAGGCCGTCCGCGAGCGCCGCGCCCGGCGTGGCGTTGTGGGCGAGGATGGCGCGCGAGATGACGGGCGTGGGCGTGTAGCCGTCGCCGGCCTGCACGACCGTCGGCACGCCGTTGGCCGCAAGGACCTCGATAGCGCTGCGCTGTGCCGGATCGGACAGCGCGTGCGTGTCCTTGCCGATGAACAGCGGTCCGGTGATGCCCTGCGCGGCGCGGTACTCACTGACGGCCTGCGTGATGGCGAGGATGTGCGCCTCGTTGAAGCTGCGCGCGAGCGACGTGCCGCGGTGGCCGCTCGTGCCGAAGGCCACGCGTTGCGTGGAGACGGACACATCGGGCGTCTCGGTATAGGCGGCCAGCAACGCCTCGACGTCCATGAGCATGTCGCTGGGGACGGGCGTGCCGGCAAGAGGGTGAGCCATGTCGAACTCCGAAAAAATGAGAGGGCGTAGTCTAACAGCCCGTGGTGGAAGTCCCGCCGGCATTCGACCGACGATGCATCCCCGTCCGCGGCGTTGCTCCTCCCGCGAATATTGCTCGATATTCTCAGTCGTCGCGCCTTGC
>JADLFL010000060.1 GCA_020845575.1 Acidobacteriota bacterium
CGGGCGACTTCCACTTCGGCGCGCAGCACATCTGACTGCGGCGCCGTGCCGGCGGAGTAGCGGGCGTTCGCGGCCGCCACGACGTCACGCGCGAACGCGATCTGTTCCGAGAGCAACACCTGGGTGCGCTGCCGCTCCTGCAGCATCAGGAATGCGGTTGCCGCCTGCAGCCCGACGTCCAGGCCGGCACGGCCTGTCTCGGCACGAAGCCGTTCGATGTCCGCGAGCGTAGAGGTACGCCGATGACCGCGGATGCCCGAGAGCGGAATCTGCTGTTCGAAGGTGACGCTGACGTTCGCCCCGCCCCACATGAAGGGCAGGTGGTCCAGGGACGGCGACACCATCGGATCCTGGAGCGCCGACACGATTGCCGGCCGCTGCTCCGCGGCCCGGGTCCGTGCTCGCGCGGCATCGATCTCCGCCCGTCGCTCGCCGGCGATGCGCACGACGTCGACGAGTCGGAGGGGCGTCGGCAACGCGACCTGGGTCTGCGCGGCCCCGAGGGACCCATGGGCGCGCAGGCGCGAATGGTCCCCCGGCTCGCCCCGCACGATGAACTGACGGACTTCCGCCTCGTTCAGCAACGCGGGTTGCGGGCCTCGAGCAATCAGGTTTGATGCGGGGGGCAGTGTCGCCAGGGTCACAAGAACTGCAAGTCGTACAAGAAGCGTCTTCATGACAAACCTCTCTGATGACAAACGTCATCGAACAACGGCCAGTCGACGTCAGTCCCATGTGACCGTGCGTCACGTAGAACCGGTGCCGAACTTGTTTGCGGAGTAGCCGAGGGCCGCGAGTTGCAGTCACACAACGGGACTGCGTGCGGCCGAGAGGGGTATCAGATGCGGAGAGGTGTAGTCTGCGGTTGGTTCAGATCGGACGGCGGTCGTCCCCGGTTCCAGACCGGGACGAGGCCCGTCGCGGTAGGAATGATCTGGAACCGTGCGGTCAGGACAACCGCGCCCCCATCTGGCGCTGGCGCGCCTCGGGGGTCTTCCTTCAGCAGACCGGCCGGCCCCTGAACCGAGTCGTCACAGGAATCGTCGCTGCTGACGCTCGCGGCGCCGCCATTGTTCTCGTGGTGGCAGCCGTTCTCTGCGGCCACCTGAGGATCGCACCACGCCTTGCAGAACAGCGAGACACTGGGCCCGCCGGCAAACAGCAACACGACGGTCAGGATGGTTGCGCGAAACACGACAAGCTCTCACGCCCTCCATAGCAAGAACGGCACCGGTTCGGTAAGCCTCGGATCTGCGCCCAGAATCGCAGGCAAGACGGACCCACGACTGGCGGTGCCGGGAGACCGGCGGCTTTTCACCCATGAGCGCCGAAAATCCCGCAGGGGTTCCTCCGGGGTTGCCGAGCGGTCATCAGCTGGACTGGTCCTGTTGCCGCTCGTCAAGAACTGACCAGGGGTTCTGTTCGATGAAGAGTGACCAGCGCGTTCTTGGACGGTTCAGGGGTCTGGTATGCGATCGGCGGCCTCAGGGCACTGGTCGACGCTCGTCGAGTACTGGGTGGTCAGTTCACGGTGAAGGGCAACGACGCCGTCAAGGCGGCCGTCGCGGCACTTCCTGCCGAGAACATGTTCATCAGCGTCCTGTCCCTCGCCGAAATCACCAAAGGCATACCGCTGTTGGACGACGGGCCGCGGAAGCGCGAACTGGCAGCTTGGCTTCAGGCCCTCGAGGAACATCATACTGACCGGATCTTGCCCCTCGATCTCGACACGGCCCACATCTGGGGCGAACTCGTCGCCGCAGCACAGAAGATCGGCAAGGTGCTACCCGCCGTCGACGGCCTGATTGCCGCGACGGCCCTCCGTCACGGCCTGCATGTCATGACCCGCAACGTCGACGATTTCAGCGCGACCGGCGTGCTTCTGTTGAATCCTTGGGATTCTCCCAATGGCTAGCAACGTCGTGCGCCGCCCGTCCCACGAGTTTGGGGGGCTGACGTTCCTCACCACAGAGGCCGCACTCATGTGGATCCTTCTGGTGATTCGACCGAGGACTCTCCATGACTACATCAGGATGTGCCGGCTATACGGAATGACAATGGCCGATATCCGGATGCAGGAAGCCTGGTCGATGGCTCACTGGCTCGCCCGAGCGACACCGCCGGCGTACGGGATTGAAAACGACGCCGAGGGCATCTACGACTTGCTCCTGTGGCCTGACGGTGCCCTGACGCGGACCGATCGAGGAGCCACGTTGGTCGAAGGCGTTCGTCGCTTGTATTCCAATGTGCCTGGGGAGTCTGCGTTTGCTTTCATCGTCGAGAACGGAGAGGGGCGTCTCCGGATCTATGAGTACCCGATCCACTTCATCCCATTCTCTACGTACGAACTTGGGATGCGTCCACCCCAATCGCTCTGCATTGTGTACCGTCCACCCGACCGCAACAATCGTACAGCTCAAAGTCTGCTGGGCCTCGCGCCTCGTGGAATGAGACTTGTGGCTCATGCAATCAGGACGCCAGGACAGACGGTTGTCTTGCAGTCACTCAGCGATCCATCGGTTCGTGAAGTGATGGCTGCAGGGTCAACACGAGGCCGGCTGCTTCGAACGAGGCTTCAGGAAGGCGACATGCAGTTCCTGACCACCTGACGTGAGCGCGCTGAAGTGGACGCTGCGCTGCACGGCCGCTGAAATTAGGTTGGAGGCGCTTTCGGCTTGTCTTGATGCTGAACAGCGTCGCGTCCGAAATGTGGAACCCGGTGTACAGCAATCAGCCAGATCAGGTCCTTCAGAATCTCGCCGGTGCTGGTCACGTTCCTCCACTCGACCTCGGGCGCGCCCTCACAGCAGCCGTCCGAGGGCGATCTTCCGGCCTGGATGAAAACTGGAATACGAAAACGCTACTCAGCCTGTAATGCTTTTGTTATCAGTTGTTTAGAGATGGCGGAGAGGGTGGGATTCGAACTCTTCCAGCGTCTTTAGATTCTGTAAGTCACAGAAGCCACGTTGCCGCCGATGCCATGAATGCCGTCTTTGCCGTCGGGCCTTGCCCGCCATTGCCCGCTGACCGGTGTCGCTCCTCTCCCAGAACCATCCCTGTCGACATCGTTGCACTGTGTCCACGGGCCAGGAGAGTGAACGATGTGGATCAGATCATCGCCACCACGACCTCCTGCAGGACGAGGTCCTGCTCGTCGCCGCCCAGGCCAATGCATCAGCGACCCGGGTCGACCGCGGCCAGCTTCCTCGACAGACGCGCCCCGACCGCCTCGTGGGTCAGCGGCTGGCCGGTCTCCGCTTGTGCAAGTCCGCGCTCGACCTCGTCGATGAACCACTCGTCGTAGTCCAACGCACGTTCGAGCGCCTCGTGCGCCAGCGCCTCGACCGAGACGCCCCGGCGCCTGGCCGCGGCAGCGAGTCAGTCCTCGAGCGCTTGCGACAGGTGCAACACCATTGCTTCAGTGTACACACGGGCTCATGGTCGTACTCAGGCACACCTGCCTCGAGGAAGGCGGGGAGCCGCCGCCAGTCAGCTGTGTCGACGACTCAGTGCGCGCAGGAACGCATCGAGGACGAGTCCAAGTCCCTGCCGACGTCCTCGGCGAGGAACCGCAGGACGAAGTAGCCGTTCTCCTGCAGCAGCTGGTCCTTGCGGCGGTCGCGTCGATAGGCGGCCGGATCCGACAAGTGCTGAGCGCCATCCAGTTCCACGGCGACGCGCGCCTCAGCGCACAGAAGATCGACCTCCATTGTGCCCAACCCGTCGAACGCGATCGGCAGTACCGCGTTCAGCGCGAAGCGACCTCGGGTCTCGGGAAGAGACTCCAGGCGCCTGAACAGAAACGCCTCGGTCGCGCTCCTCGCCCTCGCGAGTCCGTCGGCGTCGGCCGAGACAGGCCGAACGGCGTGCACGAACAGGGTGGCCAGCGGGCTGTCGACGCCATCACGAATCAACCGGCGGACGCTCCCCGAGTAGTCACGTTTCCAGATCGGATCCGCCGGGAGTGTCACGTCAGCGGGCCAGCCTGGAATCGCGCTGGCTGGCAGCAACACCCGGTAGCCAATGGCTTCATAGCCGCGGCACCGCCGGTCGAACATTCGAGCGAGCATCGGCACATCGATGTCGGCGTAGTCGTAGACGCGCACTTCGCGCTTGGCATCGTGCAGCCGGTGTAGTCGGCCGGCGTACTGGGCCACCGTGCCGCGCCAGGACACGGGAAGTGTCAGGAACAGCGAGTCGAGTCTCGCATCGTCGAACCCCTCGCCCACGTGCTTGCCCGTCGCCAGCACAACTCTGCCCTCCTCAATGGGAATCGTTGCGAATCGCTCGGCCACGGCCTGCCGCTCCCGCTTGCCCGTTCTCGCGCGGAGCACGACCAGGTGCCGGACGTTTGGCGCGAGCAGTTGCTCAAGGCGGTCGAGATGATCGTTGCGCTCGGTCAGGACCAGCGGAGACCGGCCGCTGTTCACGGCGTCGGTCACGTCATCCGCGATGCGGCGATTGCGTGTGGTATCGCCGACGAGCTCCTGATAGAGCGCCTGGAACTCCACGCGCCGGTCGGGATCTGGTGCCCGCCTCGACCGAAATCCGGTCGGCTGCACCAGGACGACGTGCTCGAACGGTCGCGCGGCAGCCTGCACGCGCGCGTTCACGCGGTAGCGCACCGGGCCGCACTGCATCGTGACAATCGGGTGATGCCCGTCCTTGCGGGCCACCGTGGCCGACAACCCCACGACGAACCGGGCTTTCGCCCGTCGCACGACCGACTCGAACGTCTGCGCCGACAAGTGGTGACACTCGTCGACGATGACGTGGCCGTAGTCGGCGACGAGGTCGTCAACGACGCCCTTCTTGACGAGGCTCTGTATGACGGCGACATCGATCAGACCGGTCGTTCGCTTGCGACCGCCGGCCACACGGCCGATCGACTTCGCCGGCATGCCGAGGAACGTCGAGAGTCGCTCGACCCATTGATCCAGGAGTTGCCGTCGGTGGACCAGCACCAGCGTGTTCACCCGACGCTGGGCGATCAGCCATGCGGCAATCACCGTCTTGCCAAAAGCTGTCGTCGCCGCCAGCACGCCTGTGTCGTGCGATGCCATCGCCTTGGCAGCGGCCAGTTGCTCGGGTCTCAGTTCGCCGGTGAATGTCACGTCCAG
>JADLFL010000061.1 GCA_020845575.1 Acidobacteriota bacterium
CGATCGGGTCTGCCGGCGAGTCCGTGGCGGCCGGCGTGGTCTTCACGATCCCCGCGCTGATCTTCCTCACGCCGTACGGGCCCGCGTACTTCAACTACTTCCAGATCACGATGCTCGCGTTCGCCGGCGGCATCCTCGGTGTGTTGCTGATGGTGCCGCTGCGGCGCGCGCTCATCGTGAAAGAGCACGGCGTCCTGCCCTATCCGGAAGGCACCGCGTGCGCCGACGTGCTGGTGGCCGGCGAGCGAGGCGGCCAGTTGGCGTCCCTCGTGTTCAAGGGCCTTGGCGTCGGCGCGGCGTTCAAGGCGCTGCCGTGGATCCTGCAACTCGTACGCACCGAGGTCGGCTACACGACGCCCAAGACCAGCGCGTTCCCCAACGCCACGCTGAACGTGGACATCTCGCCCGAGTACATGGGCGTGGGGTACGTGATCGGACCGCGCATCGCGGGCGAGATGGTGGCAGGCGGCGTGCTCTCGTGGATGGTGCTGCTGCCACTACTCACGATCGTCGGCGCCTACATGCCAACACCGTTCCCACCCGCACCAGCCGACGGCCTGCGCATCGTGGACATGGCGCCCGGTCAGGTCTGGAGCCAGTACATCCGCTACATCGGTGCGGGTGCGGTCCTCGCCGCGGGCCTCATCACGCTGGCCCGGACGATCCCGACGATCGTCTCGTCGTTCCGCGACAGCGTGAAGGACCTCCGTGCAGACAACGCGACGCAGGCGCAGCGCCGCACCGAACGCGATCTGCCGGCTGGCGTGGTCCTCGGAGGCACGCTGCTGCTCGCGCTCGCACTCGCCGTCGTGCCGGGCATGCCCACGCAGGGCAACCCGCTCGCCGCCGGCCTCGTGGTGATCTTCGGATTCTTCTTCGTCACCGTCGCGTCACGCATCGTCGGCTTGATCGGGAGCTCGTCGAGTCCCGTGTCAGGTATGACGATCGCCACGCTGATCCTCACGTGCACGATCTTCGTGAGTCTCGGATGGACCGGCGATCTCTATGCGCCGATCGCGCTGACGGTCGGCGCCGTCGTGTGCATCGCCGCCGCCAACGCCGGAGCCACATCGCAGGATCTGAAGACCGGGTTCCTCGTCGGCGCCACGCCGAGATACCAGCAGATCGGCCTCGTGATCGGCGTCGTCGTGTCGGCGCTCATCATCGGCGTCACGACGCTCTACCTGCACAAGGTGATGGTGATCGGATCGAACGCGCTGCCCGCCCCGCAGGCCACGCTGATGTCGACCATCATCCGCGGGCTCCTGAGCCAGAACCTGCCGTGGGGGCTCGTCCTGACCGGCGTGTTCATCGCCGTGACGATGGAGTTGTGCGGCGTGCGGTCGCTGTCGTTCGCCGTCGGCGCGTATCTGCCGATCGCCACCACCGCGCCGATCTTCGCCGGCGGACTCGTGCGATGGCTGGTGGAACGGTCGACCGGCAGACACGACGACTCGGACGTCAGCTCCGGCACGCTCTTCAGTTCCGGCCTCATTGCCGGCGGGTCGATCGCCGGCATCGCATACGCCGTCCTGTACGGATCGCGAGACTACATGCCTTCGTTCCTGCGCGTGGAAGACGCCCAGGAGAGCCTGGGGCGGATTCCGGCGCTGCACGAGGGACTCCCCGGACACCTCATCGGCGCGGCGGTGTTCGTGCTGCTGGGCGTGATTCTGGCGCGTGTCGGCCGGCAGCGTGTCAACTGAGACGCCGGCTCAGGCGTCGATACATCGTATGGTCGTTCCTGCACTGTTCGTCCTCGCCCTGTGCCTCGCGGCCTGGCCCGGAGTCGTCTCGGCGCAGATCCGGGCCGAGACGACAGGTACACGCCGGGTGACGACGCTCGACACGCTCGCCGCGTACCCGGGCTTCTATCACCTGCAACCCGTGCGGGTGCGCGCACGACTCGTGACAGACCAGGTCGGCACGGCCCTGCTGCACGGCGACACGCGCCTGCTCGTCGTCGGCACCGAGGCTGTCGCGCACGGCGCGGGCGACGTGGAGGCGACGGGCGTGTTCCTCGACGTCGGCCGGCTCACGCGCGACGACCCGCGCGTCGCGACGTACGACCTGGCGGCGCTCTCGGAGAAGGTCCTCCGGCGCGAGTGGCCGGCGCAGGGCGAACTGCTCGTCCTGCTGGCCGAGACGGTGACCGACGCCGAACCGCTCGCCGCCCCGTCCGTGCGCGGCCTCGCACTCGACCCGGCACGCTTCACGGGACAGACCATCACCGTGGCCGGCCGATTCCGCGGACGCAACCTGTTCGGTGATCAACCGGCGGGCCCCGGCCGCAGCAAGTTCGACTTCGTGATCCAGTTGGCCGACGCCAGCGTCTGGGTGGTGGGCAGGCGTCCGCGCGGCAAGGGGTTCGACCTGAACATCGACGCGCGCGTGGACACCGGACGATGGCTCGAAGTGCGCGGCGACGTACACACGGCCAAGGGGCTGGTATGGATCGAGGCCATCGACATCCGCATCGCGCAGCCGGTCACCGATCAGCCGCCGGCCGAGACCACCGCCGCCCAGGTCGCACCGCAACCGCCGCCACAGGTGATCTTCTCGACGCCCACCAACGGCGATGCCGACGTGGCCGGCGACGTTCGCGTGCGGCTGCAGTTCTCGCGCGACATGGCGAGCCAGACGTTCAAGGGCACTGTCACGGCAGCGTACGCCCCTGTCGACGGCGCTGACGCGATCGCGATACCCGCGTTCTCGACCAGTTACGACCAGGGGCGCCGCGTGCTGGAACTGAAGTTCTCGACGCCGTTCGAGCGAGCGCGGACGGTGGTGATCCGGCTGCTTCCCGGTATCACCGCGTTCGACGCACAGCCGCTCGCGCCCTACGAACTCCGCTTCACGACGGGCAGCTGACCGGCGCGCCTCGCGTCAGGTCCTCGCCGCGGCGCGCTCGGCTGCGGCCGCCTCGGCGAGGAGTCGCGCCACCTCATCGCGCACGCGATCGGCCAGGGCGTCGCGCTCGGACAACTGGACGCCGTCGGTTTCGATGGGCGCGCCGAAGTGGACGCGGATCGTCGTCGGCCAGATGAGCGGGCTCCCGGGACGCATGGCGCGCGCGGCACCGTGGATGGCTGTCGGCACGATGGGCGCCTGCGCCTTGATCGCGAGGACGAACGCCCCCTTCTTGAACGGCAGCAACGCGCCTGTACGGCTGCGCGTCCCTTCCGGGAACATGAGGAGCGAATTCCCCGACCGTACGCTCGCGACCGCGCGATCGATCGCTTGCGTCGCGCGCTCGCGGTTCTCGCGCTCGATCGGCACGAAGCCCACGGCGTCGAAACCACGGCCGAGGATCGGGATCTTCCGCAACACGGCCTTGTAGACCACCTTGAGGCGCGGCGCGAGGTCGCTCAGGGCGGCGACAATCACGGGCGGCTCGACGTTGCTCGCATGGTTGACCGTGTACAGCGCCGCGCGATGGCGCTGGATGTGCTCGTCGCCCACCACGATGGTCCTCAGGCCGAGGATGACCATCGCGAGCTTGATGCAGTGGTTGCCCAGAGCGAGCAGGTGCGCGTACCGGCCCGTCGCGATGGCGAAGACGAGCCCTGGGCCGCCGAGCAGAATCACGTAAGCGATGACGAACGCGTAGCCGGCGAAGCTGCGGATGGCGGAGACGAGCGTGGACACGGGACCAGGGAAGGGAGTCGCGGAGACGAGAGACGAATCGAGCCCGGTGACCTCTCGGCCGCCGGGCTCCATCGTGGTTTCGTCGGACGCTGGATCGAGTTCAGTTCGCGTTGAGCGCGCGTCGTGCTGACGCGCGCGAGGCAGTCGCCACCTTTGGCGCGGCCACGTGCGCGGCGACGGCCGCAACGGGAGCGACGGAGCGGCGTACGGGCACGCTCTCGTCCTTGGTCTTGAAGCACTGGCACAGCGCTTCGTCCACCATGACCTCCACGCCGGTCATCGTCTGATGCGTCACTTCTGAGATTTCGGAGATGACAAGGAAGCGGGCCCTGTCGAGCATGCGCTTTTCGCGAAAGGAGAGATTCTTCGTCTTGCTGAGGTAACAGAGGCTCTTGAGCACCTCGACCACGTCGTAGATCGAACCCGTTCGCATGCGATCCGAGTTGTCCTTGAAGCGGCCCTTCCAGTTCTGATGACTGTCGATGTTGCCATCGGAGAGCAAGCCGTACAGCCGCTTGATTTCCTCGTCGCAGACCGCGCGGCGCAGGCCCACGCTGTCGACATTGTTGACGGGCACGAGCACCGTCGTCTCGTTTGCCACCATGCGGAGTTGATAGAACTCGCACACGGTTCCCAGAATCGTCTTGGTCTCGATGCGCTCTACGACGCCAAGGCCATGATTCGGGTAGATGACCTTGTCACCGACCTGAACTGTCACGGGCACCCCTCTCTTCGGATGGTTGCAACGGCAGCTTCCAGCGATGTGGTCCGAGAAATCCGCACCAGTATACCGCAGAACGCGCGGCGCGCGCCCGTTGACTCGCCTGATGACTCGCCTGATGACTCGCCTGATACCGGCCAGGCATGGTCCAATGGCGTCCAAATGACGCCTGAGGCCTCACTGGTCCGCCTCGGGCGTGGACATCGAACGATGAGAACTCGCACGGTGCGCGTCATGGTGGCCACCACGGCCGCCGCTGTCCTGGGACTCCTGCTGTTCGGGACAGACGGCCGGGTGCGCGCCGCCGAATCGGGTGTGACACGTCAGCCCTCGCTGGCGCCGTACGTCCCCACACCACAGGACGTGGTCGAGCGCATGCTCAGGCTGGCCCAGGTCGGCCAGAACGACACGGTGGTGGACCTCGGGTCCGGCGATGGCCGGCTCGTCGTCACGGCCGCGAAGCAGTTCGGCGCGCGGGGCATCGGCGTCGATATCGACCCGGCGCGCATCGCCGAGGGTCAGGCCAACGCCGCCAGGGCCGGGGTGGAAGACCGGGTCGAGTTCCGGCAGCAGGACGCGCTCCAGGCCGATCTCTCACAGGCCACCGTCGTCACGCTCTACCTGCTGTCTGCGTCCAACGTGAAGTTGCGCCCGCGCCTCCAGGCAGAATTGAAGCCCGGCTCCCGCATCGTGTCGCACCAGTTCGGCATGGGCGACTGGCAGCCCGACAAGGTGGAGACGTTCACCGACGCCAATGGCACGAGCCGTACGCTCTACCTCTGGACCATCAAGTAGGCCTCGCGCCACGTTCCTTCTTCCTGACCTCCTGTTACACTGTCCCTTCTTGCCCGCTTGGCGAAACGGCAGACGCAGGGGACTCAAAATCCCCCGCCCGCAAGGGCATCTCGGTTCGAGTCCGAGAGCGGGCACCAGCACTCTCATCCATCACTGAACCAGGCGGTCCGCCGCCGGGCCTGTCACAGGGTCTGCTCACGTGTTGCCGCTTCTCCCCGGCGCCCCCGTTCGTGGTGAACGCCTGCGCACACTGGCAGGTCTGGCGCCCTACGCTTGCGCACACGCCGGGAGTTGCTGTCGGGCAGGATGGCCGATCCCCATCGATCCCGCTCCGCTGGCGCTCCTCGAACGCGCCGCCGCCGAGGGCCACCTCACCACGCTCGCCGAGGGGCGATGGGCGGACGGACAGATTCTTGGTCGAACGACACAACACGTCACCGCTGTCGGCCGGTTGCGGGTGGCCGGCACGGTTCATCAGTCCGTGGTCGGCGCGTCACGGTGTGTGTTCCATGCGCCAGACGATGCGACAGGTGGCTGCAGGCTCGAACGGTCGCTCGGCCCGGCGGCCATGCCGTTCAGTTGTCGTCAGTTCCCGCGACTGCTCCTCCACGACGCGACAGGCTGGAGTCTCTCATTTTCTGCCTGGTGCCCTACCGCTGCGCGCCTCATCGTCACCGGCGCTTCAGGGTTCTCGACGGTCGGGATGGTTGAGGCAGACCCACGGGTGCACATCGAAGGACTCGACGCGACCGCCGCGTGGCCGCCCCTGTTGAGACCGGGTGTGCTGGCCGGCCACGACGAATACACGCACTGGGAACGCACAGTACTCGTTGAATACGTTGATACCGTTCACAGCATTGGAGTGTCAGCAAGTTGTGCGCTTGCTGGCGCGCTCGCCTGGACGGATGTCGTGCGCCGATGGTCGGCCGGTGACGGTACGTTGTTACATACCCTCAGCCGACCGCCCGTTCGGAGAACCGACAGATGGTTGTCTCTGTGGCATACGACAGATTTTTCTTTGTCCGAGCGCCTGCTGGGCCCGCTTACTTCGCGCATCTCTCCGGACAGCCGCCCCGGCGCCTGGCCTGAAGACCTGACGGAGCCGGTGCTCGATGACACGCCGCTCCACCGTTCAGAGGCCGAGTGCGCACTGGCGCGGTACGTCGGGACAAGGCTGATGGGGTCGTGGGTGGCGTACCAAGGGACTGGACTCAGGTCAGTGCTGGCATCCCTGGTATCAGCCCATGGATTGGCGATTCTTGCGCTGAGCCGCCTCGCGCCCCGTGGTACGCCCGTCTCACGCGGTCATCTCACCAACTCGATACGTGCAGCCGACTGGCTGCTCCTGCATCTCCTGGACCGCCAGCCGTGGGCCGATTGGTGCAGCAGCTGGGAAGCCGCGCCGGACGCGGGTGGCCTGGTGGCGATCGTCGCTGGTGGTCATGCCCTACTCGACGGGCTGACCTGGACCTGAGGGGCGCGGCGTGGCACGCCCCGGCGTCGGACGGGAGCCGGCCGGGCGCGGGCCGGCGCCGGCCGCCGGCCCGCTCAACTGCCGAACCTCCGTTTCCGCATCGCTGAGCGCGGCACGCACGGCATCCAGATCCGCCTGCACCGCCGCGCCACTCGCCTGGGCCTTCTCCACCGCCTGGCGCGCCTCGGCCGCCACCCGCGCGGCGTCAGTTGCTGCACGTTCGGCGGCAACGGCCACGTCTTCGGCTGCTGCCGTTCCCTGACGAAGCGCTTCGAGTCGGTCGGCCACGGCCGCTTCGCGCTCGCGCAACGCGGCCGCACGCGACTCGGCCTCGGCCAGCCGCGGATCCGGCGGCGTGCCGGCGTCAGCCGTCGGAGGTGTCGCTCGTCGCGCGACGACTTCGAATCGCCGAACAGGTGCGTCTGGCTCCGGCGTGGGCGGCAACACGAGCCCGGCGAACGCCGCGAGTCCCGGTAGCGCCACGTCGTCGATGAAATGCCCGTGCGGCAGCCGGGCGTCGGATCCGTGTGCCGCCAGCGCCTCGAACGACGTCCGGACCTGTCCGCGCAGTGTGTCGGCCGCGGGCATCTCGTTGCGTGCCAGTGCCACCGCGCGATCCGTCGCCGCGCGGATCGCCTCGTCGCGCCTGTCGATCACCTCCGGCAACGCCGTCTCGACGTTGCCGAGCAGGCGCGCCTGCTGCGCGGCGCGTGCGGCGCTGCCGGCGTCGAGCACCGCCTCGTAGACGTCGCGCGCACGCCAGTACACCCGGTTCACGAGATGCGCGACACGCGACGGCTTGCCCGATGAGGCCAACCGCGCGGCCACGTCCTTGTGACCCGTCCGTTTCAGTTGCGAGACGAGCGAGGCCCGCCTGGCGACGAAGTCGCGCAGCGGGCCCTGGTACAGCGAGGCGAGCAGTGCCGTGCTGTCGACCAGTGACGCGTCCTCGGGCGGTGCGTCCGCCATCAGCAGAGCGCCAGCCCTTCGGATCGCAGCCACGCGCGCGCGTGCGCGTGGTCGGGACAAACGGCAGCTACCTCCGCCCAGAACCGCGGGGAATGATTGGGTTGGCGCAGGTGCATCAACTCGTGCAGCAGCACGTAGTCGCACACGGCCGCCGGCATCTGCAGCAGGCGCCAGTTGAGGGCGATGCGCCCGTCGCGCGAGCACGATCCCCAGCGCGATCGCTGGTTCCTGACGGTGACGCGTGACACGTCGAGCCGATGCGACGCCGCAAGCGCGAGCAGTCGCGGCGGCAACTCCTCGTGCGCACGTGTCCGCATCAACAATTCGATCACCGGACGATAGTCGTCGCGCGGCGACGTCCTGACTTCGAGATCGCCGCACCGCACTGTGACCTGCACACCGACACCGCGATCGACCTCGATCGGATGGGGCACGCCACGCCACAGGACCGTCGTGCCCGCGGGCCAGCGCCTGTCGCGGCGACGCGCCTCGAGTTCCTCACGTCGGTCCGCAATCCAGCGCGTGCGCGTGCGCACGAACGCCTCGGCCTCCCGGCGGGATCCGTGCCGCGGAATCGTGACGCGCACCGACGCGTCGGGCAGCACGCGCAGGATGTACCGGCGCGCGCGGCCGTTGCGGACGAACACGGGCGCGCCCGCCACGGGCACCGCCACAGGCGGCACCGCGATGACCATCTCTCCGCAGTCGCGCCACGGCAGCGACAGTTGCGCGGGAGTCTTCGCGCGCGAAAGCGGCACCTTCGAGTGAGGCATGGAGAGACTCATGAATCGAGTCGGGCACCGCACGACGGCCGAAGGCCCATGACCAGCGGTCGGTGACCGATGGTCGGCGGTCGCCGACAGACGACCGTCCTCCCGTGAGCGCTCCCGAGCATCACGGCGTTGTGTATCATCGCCGCGTGTTCGCGATCAATGCCATCCACACGCTGGCGTTCGCCGGCGTCGTGCTGTTTGCCGGCTACGCCATCCGGCGACGCCTGCCGTGGCTCGATCGGCTCAACATCCCCGCGCCCGTCGTGGGGGGGCTGCTCGTCGCGATCGTGATGACGATCGGACACGTTCGCGGGAGCGAACCGTTCGCGTTCGACACCACGCTGCGCGACCCGTTGATGATCGCGTTCTTCACGAGCGTCGGCTTCGGCGCGAGCGTGGGACTGCTGCGTCGCGGGGGCCCGCTCGTCCTGCTCTTCCTCGCCGCGTCATCGGCATTCACGATCCTCCAGAACGTCCTTGGTGTGATCGTGGCGCAGTTGCTCGGCCAGCCGCCGCTCTTCGGCGTCCTCGCGGGTTCGGTGACGCTGGCCGGCGGTCCCGCGACGGGCCTTGCGTTCGCGCCGCTGTTTGAACGGGCAGGCGTGGCCGGCGCCGAGACCATCGCCGTCGCTGCCGCCATGGCCGGGATCGTCACCGGTGGCCTGATCGGCGGACCCGTCGGCACGTGGCTCATCGAGCGGCGCGTGCGCCCGGCGCTGGCCGCGGCAGGCACGGTCGCGCCGACCGACCACCTCGCGCAGCACGTGGTCGAAGCGGTACTGCCCGGCGACGACCGGACGCCGCGCGGCGAAGACCGCGAAGCGTACGCGTTGATGAAGGCGACCGCGTTGATCCTGTTCGCGATGTGGGTCGGCTCGGGCATCAGCGACTGGATTTCCGCCCAGGGCGTGGTGCTCCCGCGCTACATCGGCGCGATGCTCGCGGCCATCGTGCTGCGCAACGTCGACGAACTCACCGGATGGTTCGGCGTGTCGCAGGCCATCATCGACGACATCGGCACCGTGGCGCTCGCGTTCTTCATCTCGATTGCCCTGATGACGCTGCGTCTGTGGCAACTGGCCGGACTTGCGCTCCCGCTCGCCGCGCTGCTCATCGTGCAGGTCCTCTTCGTTGCCGTCCTGGCGCCGCCGATCATCTTCCGGCTTATGGGGCGCGACCACGACGCGGCGGTGATGTCGAGCGGCTTCATCGGTTTCATGCTCGGCACGACCGCCAACGCCATGGCCAACATGGAGGCACTCACCGAGCGATACGGACCCGCCCCACGCGCCTTCCTCGTGGTGCCGATGGTCGGCGCGTTCTTCATCGACGTCGTGAACAACGTCGTCATCACGGCGTTCCTGAACGTGTATCGGTGATGGACGCGGCCTTCAACCCTGTCACTGTTCCTTGTCTCCTTGTCTCCTGCAGTAGGCCGTACGCCCTGAGCCGTGAGCCTCGCTGAGCCGCCGATGACCGATCCCGACGTTCCGCCGCAGTCGTCTCCACGCACGCCGACGCCCGAGGAAATCAGCGCGCGCCTCGAAGCGCTGCTGAAACGGACGCACTCGCTTCGTGCGGAGCGCGCCACGGGCGCCACCGGCGCCGCGGACATGACGTGGCCGCCGCCCGATCGCGAACTCGATCGCTACCACGTCGTCGACGCGCAGGACGGGACGCCCGCGGTGGCAACCGACACGCCTGCGACGACAGCACGCCCCGGGAACCGCGAGACCTCCCCGTCCGCCGATACCGTGTCGAGCGAGAGTCCCGAGGCGACACCGCGCGAGCCTCCCGACGCACGGCCAGGCTTCGCAAAGCCCGATTGGGCCGAACTGCGCCTGCGTGGGTACACGGACGAGCGGTCGACACGCGCGTCATGGCCGTGGGTCGTCGCCGCGATCCTCGCGGGACTGGCGATCGCCGAGGGCGTCTACATCTGGCGCCTGCACACCCGGCGTGACGTACCGGCGGAAGGCCGTCTGCGCATCGACACTCCCGTCGGTGCCGAGGTCCGCGTCAACGGCGACGTCATCGGATCGGTGCCTGTCGATCAGGCGCTCGCGTCTGGCGCCTACAGCATCGAGGTCCGCCAGCACGGCACGTCCGCGCGCGCAGACGACGTGATAGTGGGGCTGGGACGCACGGTGCTCGTGCTGACGCCGACGTCCAGCATCCCCGCGACACTCGCGCCGGTCGATGACGCCGCAGCGGATGCATCCGCGCCGATGACGCCACCACAACTGCCACCCGACGTCGCCGTCACGGCCACGTCGGGTGTCGTCTTGATCGAATCGACGCCACCCGGCATGCCGGTCACGATGGAAGGGCGCCCGCGCGGCGTCACGCCCGTCGCGATTGGTGACCTCCGCCCTGGCCGCCACGACGTGATGATCGGCCGCCTGTTCAAGCAGGTGGACGTCCGGGCCAGCGAAGTCACGACCCTGCGGGTTCCCTGAACAGGTATCGACGGACGGGGCGCGGCGCTTCCTCCGGTGGAGTCTGATTGGGGTACTCGCGGCAACCGTGCTCGCGTACGGCACGGCGGTCGCGTGGATGATGTTCAACGAGGTCGCGCTGGTCTTCGTCCCGAAGCAGACCGCTCACCCGATTGCCGCCGACGCCGCACGGCGCATCGAACACATCTCGCGAGCGCTGCCTGGCGGTGGTGAAGGCCTGCTCTGGGTGCTGCGACAGCCGGACCGCGCCGACGCACCATGGGTGATCTTTCTCCACGGCAATGCCGCCACCGTCAGCGCGCCAACCAACGTCGAGCGCTACCTGCAGTTGCTGGATCTCGGACTCCAGGTCGTTGCCCCCGAGTATCCGGGGTTCGGTGGACTCGCCGGCACCCCGTCGGAGGCAGCCCTCGGCGTTGCCGCGCGCGACGCGTGGGGATGGCTGCGCGAGACCGGCGTCCCTGCCTCGTCGATTGCCATCTACGGGTGGTCGCTCGGGTCGGGCGTGGCCACCAATCTCGCCGCGGACGTCGATGAACGCGCCGTCGTCCTCGAGGGGGCGTTCTCGGGCGTCGACGATCGCGCCAGCGAGTTGTATCCGTGGCTGCCCATCAGGTGGATGGTCCGCAACGGCTTCGCCTCACGCGACCGCATAGGGGCAATTGGCAGTCCGCTACTCCTGCTCCACGCCACCGACGACACGGTCATCCCCTTCGCGCACGGCCAGCGTCTGCTCGAACGGGCCCGGCCGCCGCGCCGGCTCGTGGCACTGACAGGCGGGCACATCCATCTCAATCGCGACGACTCGGCCCGCTACATCGCCGCACTGCGCGAGTTCTTCAGCGACGTGTTCCCCTGACGAACGAGTTGAAACCCGTTCGCTCCATCGCTGGCATTCCCGGCATTCCCGGTATTTCGGCGGCCCGGCGGTCGTCAGGCGTCGAAGAACGCGCGGGCGTGCCAGGTGCTGGAGGCCGGGGCCTCCCATGTGCCGTTCCTCACGCTCGCCACCGACTGCACGGTGTTGTCGAACACGATGCTGGCCGGCGTGACGCTGCCGCTCGCTGCCGCTTCGGCGAACGCGTCGCGCGAGACGCGGCGGACCGCATCCTCCACGCGATAGAACACTGACGCGTGGTCGACGAGCTCCACGCCCAGCTCCTGTCCGAGCCCCTTCATCGTCCTGACGAGGCTGTCGACGGAACATCCGGAGACGCCTGCCGCTTCCTGATCCACGCCCACGAGCAGGAACTGGTCGTAGCGGAGCTCGCAGGCACAGTCGAGCGGGACGCGGTGCGCGTGCCACTCGTCGAGGAACGCATCGACCGCCGTCAGGAGGGCGTCCCGCTCATGAATCGCGAGCGGGCGCGAGGCGGCAAACACCCAGAGGCGCGCCGAGTCCGGTAGTGAGGGGAAGGGCTGTCTGGGCATTGGAATCGAACCGGTTCCAGTCTACCGGTTGCACGCCCGGCCAGAAATGTGCGATGCTGACGCGCCGCATTTCAGCGGAGTCCCCGCATCGATCCCACCAACTTTCTCGTTTCGTACCCACTAGAGTCGCCCGAGGTGTTGCGCACGCAGGCGTGCGTGGTGCTCCGGTCTCATGCCAGACGGAGGCCTGGCCAGCCCGTGAGGACGTCGTGAGCGTTCGTTTATTCATCGGAAACCTGCCCTACAGTGCTACTGAAGCCGATCTGCGTGCCCTGTTCTCGGACATCGCGGAACCGCAACAGGTGGTGCTGCCGACAGACCGCGAAACCGGTCGTCCACGCGGATTCGCCTTCGTGGACTTCGCCGAGCGTGAGCACGCCGAGCAGGTCATCAATCGTCACAACGGCCAGCCCTACAGCGGTCGCCCGCTGGCGGTGAGCGAGGCCCGCGCACGCGACGAACGGCCTTCAGGGCCGCGTCCGGGCGGATATGGCGGCGCGCCGCGGCCAGGTGGCTACGGGGGCGGCTCCTCAGGACCGGGAGGCGGCTTCGGTGGTCCACGGCCTGGCGGACCACCTCGACCGTTCATGCCACGCGATCCTGGCGGTCCGCCGCCGGCTGGGGGCCCCGAGTCTCGCCGCGCACGTGGTCCAGCCAAGGGGCCGGCGCGCAAGCAGTCCTACGACAAGCCTCGCGGTCCCATCAAGCAGCGGCCCGTCAGCCGTCTCTACGATGACGATGACGAGGATCTGGTGGAACCGACGGTGGAATTCGACGATCCGGCCAGCCGAAGCGCCACCGAGGTCGACACCGACACCGACTTCGGGGACGACCAAGAGTGAGTCCTCGCCCCGAACGCAGTCCCCGGACCGGCCACGGCCGGTCCGGTCCACGCCGCCCCGCCGCACGCCCGCAGGTCAGCAACGCCCGTCGTGCCGAGCTGCTCGCCCGGTTCGAGACACTCACTCCGTCGATCGACCCGCGCCGCTTCACCGACCTCATCTCGGTGCCCGAGCTCCTCATGGGTGTCGAGGATCGCCGGTTCGAGCACACCACGCCCATCCAGAGCGCCGTGTTCGACACCGTTGCGGCGGGTCACGACCTGGTGGCCTGCGCGGAGACGGGTACCGGCAAGACCGCCGCGTTCCTGCTGCCGCTGATGCAGCGCCTCCTGCTCGCCAACGCGGAGCGGGAAGGCTCTGCGCGCATCCTCGTGCTCGCCCCGACGCGCGAACTCGCCGTGCAGATCGAAGACGATGTGCAGGGGTTCGGGTATCACACGTCGATGCGGTGCGCGGCCGTGTTCGGCGGCGTCGGCATGGACGGTCAGGAACAGGCCCTCAAGGCCGGCGTCGACATCGTCGTGGCCACGCCGGGACGGCTGATGGATCACCTGCGCGCCGGCATTGCCACGTTCAGCGGACTCGACGTGCTCGTCCTCGACGAGGCGGACAGGATGCTCGACATGGGCTTCTGGCCGGACGTGAAGTTCATCGCGTCGCAGCTGCCTGCCGGACGCCCGCGCCAGACGCTCCTCTTCTCCGCGACGATGCCCGAGGAAGTGATGGGCTTCGCGCTGGAGATCATGCAGTCGCCGCGGCTGGTGCAACTCGGCGTGCGCAACGCGCCCGCCGCGACGATCACGCACAAGGCGGAACTGCTCGGCCGGCACGAGAAGACGGCGTGGCTCTCGCGCTTCCTGCGTCGCGCACCGGGGCCGACCCTCGTATTTTCAGCCACCAAGCGTGGCGCCGACCGACTTGCACGCGATCTCCAGTCGCAGGGCATCCGCGCGGCCGCCCTTCACGCGGATCGCACGCAGGCGGACCGGTTGCGCGCTGTCGAGGGATTCAAGTCGGGCACGCATCGCGTGCTGGTGGCCACCGACATCGCCGCGCGCGGGCTCGACATCGACGCGATCGAAACTGTCGTCAACGTCGAAGTGCCGTTCAACCGCGAGACGTACGTCCATCGCGTCGGCCGCGCGGGCCGCGCCGGTTCGACGGGCACCGCCATCACGCTGGTGTCTCCCGACGAACGTCAGGACATGGAAGAGATCGCTGATGCGTTCGGGCTCGTGCTGTTCGAGGACGCCCACGCGGAACTCGTAGCCGCCGGCGAAGCCATCGACACCGACGAAGAGGCGGCTGGCGAGGATACGGGCGCGGACAACTCGCCCACCAGTGGCGGCGACGCTGCCGCGGATACCCGCAAGCGCCGCCGTCGTCGTCGTCGCCGCCCCACGGACGCCACCACCGAACCGAGCGACCCCACCGCATCGTAGGGGTCGTGTCCGCCCCTGGGGTCGGGCCCGGACGGCCGACCCTACCTACCGCCGCAGTGGGTAGGACCGCCCCTTGTTCGCCGCTCGTGGCAGGGCCGCTCTGCGCGCCCGGCCATACGCTCCTGCAACCCGTTCGTCAGCGCATGTCAGCGCGATCGCCTGCGCGGCGGGAATGTTGCGCGCAGCCAGAAGAGGGCGCGGCCAAGGGCCCAGGCGACCAGCATCACCGCCACGACACCTAGCACCACGAGCAGCATCAGCCGACCCACGGCCATCTCCGGAGACGCATCCGGTGATCGTACTCTCGCCGTCACATCGCCAGCGTGGAGACTCAGGTCCCGTGGGATGGAGGCCAGGAGTTTCAGCCCCCGGCAAACGGGTGCGGAGTAGAATGACGGGATTGCCGGGCGGCGCGATTCGCCCCTGGGCATCAGCAGCGAGGCGCGCACCGCACGTGGAGTATCTGATTCGACACTACGGACTCGAGCAGGGTGCCCTCGAAATCGAGTACATCGAGGAGTACTTCGGCGAGTTCCCGCGCCGCAAGACGGTGGCCGAGATCACCGGCCGGCTCGCCGACCGTGAGCATCTCATCGTCATGGCCGTCGCGGCCCTGTCGCACGATCCCGGTTCGCTCGTACCCGTGGCGTACAAGGTGTGCCACGAACTGTTCGCCAACGAGTCGGATCCGCGGCTGGCAGACCTCGCCGCGCAGATCGAAGACGTGGTGGACTTCAACGGACGCCGCGTGCTCTACAGCTGGATCGGCGGCACCCGCATCGACTGGCGCGGACAGGGCCAGTTCCGCGCGCTCACCGAGGAACAGGAAGCGTGGGCGGTGAGCACGGGCTTCGATGAAGTGGTGGTCAAGACGAAGAACCGCCACTACGAGATGCGCAGCACGCTCGCCAATCTCCACTTCAATGTCGTCAAGTACGTCGCCAACCCGATCGAGGTGCTGGAGTCGAAGGTGTTCCTGAGCAAGCCGCTCGGGCCGCACGTCCTCGACCTGCACCGCAGTGCCCGCACCCGTCTCGAAGGCGGGGCGCGCTGAGTCCGGCCAGGACACCGCATCCCATGAGTCACGCGCGCCTGCATCGCACCATCGGCGTCAAGGTCGGCCACGTCCAGGTCGGAGGCGGGGCTCCCGTCGTCGTGCAGTCGATGACGAGCACCGACACGGCCGACGTCGGGAAGACGACCGATCAGATCGTGGCGCTCGCCGCCGCCGGCTCGGAGATCGTGCGCGTGACGGTCAACGTGCCCGAAGCCGCGCAGGCGGTCCCGGAGATCAAGCAGCGACTCCTCGACCGCGGCTGCGACGTGCCCGTTGTCGGCGACTTCCACTACCACGGCCACATCCTCCTGACACGCTACCCCGCGTGCGCGGCAGCGCTCGACAAGTACCGCATCAACCCGGGGAACGTGGGCACCGGCGCGCGGCGCGACGAACAGTTCGCCATGATCTGCGCCGTCGCGCGCGAGCACGACAAGCCGGTGCGCATCGGCGTCAACGGCGGGTCCCTGAACCAGGAACTCGTGATGCGCCGGATGCAGGAGAACACCGACCAGGGGCTCGGGCGGTCGTCGGACGACATCATCAACGACTGCATGGTCGAATCGGCGGTGACGTCGACGGATCTGGCACTCGATGCCGGCCTGCGCGAGGACCAGGTCATCATCTCGTGCAAGGTCTCGCGTCCGCTGCATCTGGTGGACGTCTACAGGAAGCTGGCAAAGGCCACGCGCCAACCGCTGCACCTCGGACTTACCGAAGCCGGGATGGGCATCAAGGGCCTGGTGTGGTCCTCGTCGGCCATGGGCCTGCTGCTGCACGAAGGGATCGGCGATACCATTCGCGTCTCGCTCACGCCACGTCCCGGCGGCGATCGCTGCGAAGAGGTCTACGCCGCGTGCGAACTGCTGCAGGCGCTGGGACTGCGCGCGTTCAGCCCCAGCGTGACGGCGTGTCCGGGATGCGGACGCACGACGAGCAGCACGTTCCAGGAACTCGCCGAGCGCATCCAGGGCTACATCCGCGACAGGATGCCTGACTGGAAACGCGAATACGACGGCGTCGAGACCATGACGCTCGCGGTGATGGGATGCGTCGTGAACGGCCCCGGAGAATCGAAGGCCGCCAACATCGGCATTTCCCTGCCCGGCACCGGCGAGGCGCCCAACTGCCCCGTGTTCATCGACGGCCGCCACGCGATGACGCTGCGCGGCACGTACGAAGAGCTGGCGGAGCAATTCCAGCGGCTGGTCGAGGACTACGTGGCCTCGCACTACCCGCGGCTGGCTGGCGTCGTATCCTGAGCGGGATCGCCCGCTGCCGTCACGGCAGCGCGACGGCAAGACTGTTGGTGCCGGCCGCCCAGGGCGTCGACGGCGTGCTCGTGTACGACGCGCGCTCCACGACGAGCGGTTCGGCCCCGTTGGCGCCTTCCACGAGCACGCTGAAGCGTGTGTCCCGCGCTTCGGGGAACGTTCCCGCCACATCGATCGTGTAGCGGCTGTTGGCCGAGACGACGTCCTGCACCGTGCGCACGGCACCCGATTCCGACAGCAGCGTGACGCTGACCGTCGCCGGCGCGTCGCCGGTGTTGGCCACGAGCACGTACGTGACCGCCTTGCCGGGCCCGCCCGACTCGCCGTCGGCCACCAGCCAGCGCGAGGCGGTCGCTGTCACGCCGCTGCTGTTGTGCGCCTCGATCCACGGACCGTCGGGCGCCGCCCGCCACCACATCGCCCGCTCCACGACGACCGGCGTGGGCGTCGTGCTCTCGATGACGATCGACACCTCGGCCGCCGCCAGTTCCGGGGCTTCCTTGTCCACCCAGATCGTGAGCCGGCTGTGCGGCGCCGCCACGTACGTCTTGACCAGCGGTGTCTCGCCGCCGCGCAGGTAGCTCACGCGCAGCGTGGCGGGCTCGGCGTTCGGATTGGCGACCAGGACGAACTCGTCGAACGTGCCGCCCGTGGCACCCTCGGCCAGGAACCACCGCAGCGCAGGCGCGTCGACGGCGGCACTGTTGTGTCCCGCGCTGAACAGTTCGCTGCCGTTGTTGCGGTACATCGACCGCTCGACGACGATGGGCACGTCGTTGAGGGACGTGATCGTCGCCGACATCTCCGCCGACGCCAGGCGCGGGTCGTCCTTGTTCACCCAGATGTTGGCTCGCGAGAGCGGGGCCAGCGGATACATCTTCTCGATGCGTTCGCCCGTCGCGAGCAGGTACTGCACCCTGACGTCGGCCTGCGTCGTCGTCGGGTTCTGCAGCAGATAGAAGGTGTTGAAGTTGCTGGTGGTCGCACCCTCGGCCAGGAACCACAAGGTGCGCGGCGCTGCGACACCCGTGTCGCTGTGCGATCCGTACGCCATGCCTCCGCCGGCCCACTGCATCGTGCGCTCGACCCCCAGCACCTTCGGCGACGCGAACACGGTTGCGAACGCGTCGCTCGCGAGCGTTGGCATGTTGCTGCCGTCGATCGTCACACGCGACATCGCCGGGACCGTCACCTGCATCGGCGTCGCCGTCCCCATCGTGTCGGTGAAGGTCACCGTGACGGGCAGGTTCTCCGCGTGCGGATTGGCGAGCGCGAAGCGCGTCTCGAAGAAGCCACCGGTCGCGCCTTCGGCGAAGTACCGCGCGAAGGGCGCGTCCGGGTCCTCGAACGTGTATGCGCGCGCGGCGGTACTCGACAGGCCGTCCGCGCTCACGACGACGTCCACTTCGCCAGCCGCGTGAGCCGGCACGACCACCTCCATCATGCCGGCCGTACGCGACACGACCGTGGCCGCGGTGCCACCGAACGAGACTGTCGCACTGGCGAGTCCGCTCCCGACGATCGTGATGGTGTTGCCACCGGTCATCGGGCCGCGCGGGGGCAGGACGTGCGTGATCGCCGGCCCGCCCTCGACATACGTGTACGCGGACGCACGGGTCGCCGACTGCGAGTCGGGGTTGGTGAGCATGAGACCGACAACGCCCGCCCGGCGTGCCGGTGTGCGAACGACGACGTGCGTGGCGCTGGCCGAGACCACCGGCGCCGTGAGGCCGTCCATCGACACGCTCACGCCGGACTGGAAGTTGGTGCCCGTGATGGTGATGTCGGTGTTGCCGGCCACCGGCCCCTGACTCGGGGCGATCGACGTGATGACCGGTGCGGCAGCCTGGTACGTGAACGCCTGCGCGAGCTGGACGCCCTGGCCGTCGCTGTTGACCACGCTCAGTGCCACGACACCCGGCACGTGGGCCGGCGTGCGCGCAACGATGCGCGTGCTCGTCAGACTCTGCACGGTGGCTGCCTGAGTGCCGAACCGCACGGTCGCCCCGCTCCTGAAATCGGAGCCGTCGATCGTCACCGTCGTGCCGCCGGCAGCCGGGCCGACGGCCGGCGACAGCGTGGTGATGCGCGGCTGAGCCGGGGGCCCGGGCGTGCCGACCAGATCGACCCGGACCTCGTTGGAATATCCACTGTACGCGCCGGCGGTGTCGTACGCGCGAATGGCGAAGAAGTACGTGCCGTCCGGCAGCGAGAGCTCGTGCGTCTGCGCGGAGGACGGCAGAGTCACCGTGCTGGTGTATACGCCTGAACTCGGACCGTAGACGAGCGCGTAGCCGGCCAGCGTCGGCTCGGTATTGGGATCCCACGCCAGGCGGACAGTTCCCGCGACAGCAGGTCCGACATGTGCCAGGCATGCGACGATCACCGCCAGGATTGCGACTCGAATCTGGCGGACGCGGCCAGGACACATCATGTCCTGGACAAGGGCAACGGCCGTGCCTCATCGCCGTGGCGCGCGGACGCGGGTAGAATCGCCGGGAAAACGGGCGCAAATGGCGATGCTTCGGTTCAGAGCCTCACCCGGCGCTCTTACAGTTTCGTCAGGACGGTTACAGGTGTCGATCGGTACGCCGCCGGGAACTCTCCGGGCCCTGTCGACGTACGGCACTGGATAGGAGTGATGCCATGAGACTGTCGCGCGGCCCCGTCACGGGCGCCCTGCTGCTGCCGCTCGGTCTGCTGTCTGGCGGCTGCGACATGATGATCGCGGGGCCTCGTGCTCAGGTCTCCGACCAGTGGGACAAGACCTACGAGGTGGCCGCCGACGCCACACTCGAGATCCGGAACACGAACGGCCGCATCGACGTTCGCACGCACGCCGCCCCCACCATCACGGTGAAGGCCCAGCGTACCGCCAGGGCCGTCAGCGAACAGGGCGCACGGGAACTGCTCGCCAGGACCTCTCTCGAGGCAAGCGCGTCGACCACACGCGTCACGCTCGTCACGCCCAGGAACTCCGGACTCGCCATGGGCCAGCACATCACGATCGACTACGACGTGCTCGTACCGGCGACCGTGGCCGTCACGCTGACCAACGTCAACGGTCGAGTCGATGTCGACGGCGTCGCGGGACCGGCGGAACTCGAGACCGTCAACGGTCGCATCATCGCTCGGGGAATCGCCACGCTCCGCAAGGCCGAGACCGTCAACGGCAGTGTCGATCTGGATCTCGCCGCCCTGCCCTCGCAGGGTGCCCGGGTCGAGACCGTCAACGGCAGCGTGGGCGTGGCGATGCCGTCGACGACCGCCGCAGACGTATCGGTGCGTACGGTGAACGGCGGCATCTCCGTCGACGGATTCGGCCAGGTACAGGACCGCGAGCGGCGCCGGCGTCACTACGAGGGCCGCATCAACGGCGGTGGTCCCACGCTGCGGATCGAGACGGTCAACGGCGGGGTGTCCGTCAACGCCCGTCGAACGGCGGACGGGGACGCCGCGACAGAGAACCCGTAGCCGGGTCGGTGGCCGCGATGAGCACACGCGCCACCGCGTCGTAGCGCGCCACGCCCTCACTCACTCGGTTGGCGCGCAGGAATCGATCGTAGGACTGCCACGCGAAGGCGTGTACCCACGGCCGCTGCTCGCTGAGCCGACGGCCAATCGCCTCCAGATCCGCGCGCGGACCATCGCCCACCGTCGTCAGCACCGTCGCCTGTCGCTCGCGCGGCAAGCCGGCGAGCACGTGCGGAAGCACGGCGAGCGCCGCGCTGTAGCGCAGCGGCGCCTCACCCGTCTGACACGCCAGCCACGCCACCACGCTGGCGTCGGATTCATCGGCGAAACCCGCGAGGTGCGCGTACTCGTGCGCCGCGAGTGCCGGCAGTTCCATCGGCAGCACACGTGAGTTGAGCAGCACCTCGAGCCCGAACGGGTTGGTCATGCCATCGACGCCCGCCGCGCGAAAGTACCCATCGAGCAGCGTCCGACGCGGCCGAGGGAGCCAGGGCTGGCGCGTCACGCCAAGCACCGGCAGCACGGCAGCCAGACGCGGTGCCAGCGTGCGGGCGAGGGTTGCGCGATCGGGCCAGCCGATGCGATGCGCCTCGGCGTGCAGGGCGTTGGCCTGCTGGACGATGGCGCGCGCGAACGACTCGCCGCGCTCTGGAGACACAGCGGCTGCCGACACGTCGAGGCGCGCTTCGAGCGTCGGCACCTGGTAGTGCCATCCCCAACTGGCCAGGAACCACAACCAGCCGGCAGCTGCGAGCGACAGCACGGTGACGACTGCCGCCGCGAGACTCGTCGGGCCGCGCCGCGCGAACAGGCGCCAGGCCATCCAGGCCATCCCGGCGACGATCAGGACGTCGAGCGCGGCAATCGGAAGCCACGACGTCCCCCACGAGACGGCAGGCTGCACGACGACGTACGCGGCTCGCCAGAGCCGCAGCAGCGGCACGGGAAGCGGCACGACGGCCGTGAGCGTCGCGACGGCGATCAGGACCGCGGCGGCGCGTCCGCGGGGTCCTGGCCGGTGATGAGGCGAATGCCCCGCTGCTGCGTGAGGTAGGCCCATGCCCACTGGATGAGGACCGCGATCCTGTTGCGGAAGCCGGTCAGCTTGAGAACGTGGATGAAGAGCCACAGCCACCACGCGAACGCTCCGGCGAACCGCCAGCGCCCACCGAAGTCCGCGATCGCCGAATGCCTGCCGATCGTGGCGAGGTTGCCGAGATCGTGATAGCGGAACGGCCGCGGCGGCTGGTTGCCGAAGTGCCTGAGGATGTTCTCGACCGCATGCGCGCCTTCCTGCATGGCCACCTGCGCCACGCCCGGGAGCGGACGGCCGTCCTGTTCGACGTGCGCGAGGTCGCCCACGACGTACACGTCGGGACAGCCGGGCACCGTCAGATCGGGTTCGACCATGACGCGGCCCACGCGGTCGACGGGGGCGCCGAGCATCCGTCCAAGAGGCGATGCGGCCACACCAGCGGCCCACAGCACCGTCGCCGCGTCGATGCGCTCACCACCGGCAAGGTCCACACCCGACGCGTCGATGCCGACCACCGGCGTCTCGGTGCGGACCTTCACGCCGAGACGGTCGAGCGAGGCCAGCGCCTTTGCGCGCAGGTCCTCCGGAAACGCCCCGAGGATGTGCGGCCCGGCTTCGATGAGCAGCACGCGCGCCGCGCTCGGATCGATATTGCGGAAGTCGTGCGCGAGCGAGTGGTTCGCGAGTTCGGCAAGCGCACCGGCCAGTTCGACGCCCGTGGGGCCGCCACCGACGATCACGAACGTCAGGCGACTCGCGCGTTCGGCAGGGTCCGTCGTGCGCTCGGCCTCCTCGAAGGCCAGCAACAGACGGCGTCTGATGAGGCCGGCATCCTCGAGCGTCTTGAGGCCAGGTGCGTGCGACTGCCAGTCGTCATGGCCGAAATACGCGTGCGTCGCGCCCGTGGCGATGATCAACGCGTCGTACGTGATCCGGCCGATGTCGAGGTACAGCACGCGCGCCGCGGCATCGACGCGGTGCGCCTCGCCGAGCAACACCTGCACGTGATCCTGCCAGCGGAGGATCCAGCGGATCGGCGACGCGATGTCGCCGGGCGACAGACCCGCCGTGGCGACCTGATACAGCAACGGCTGGAAGACGTGATGGTTGCGCCTGTCGACGAGGACGACGTCCACGTCGCTCCAGCGGAATGCGCGCGCGGCCTGGAGCCCGCCGAACCCGCCACCGACGATCACCACGCGTCGTCGTCCTGGCGTCGTCCGGACAGCGACGTGCGCGTCAGCGTGCGCCGCGTCGCTCATCGCGATGGCTCCTGCATCGACGTCGCACCGGGGCCCAGCAGCGGCCGCCCCCCACGCTTGCCCGTGAGCGCGCCGTCGCGCACCGTTGTCACGCCGTTCACCACCACCGCCGTCACTCCATCAGGGTACCGTCGCGGCTGGTCGAATGTTGCGCGATCGACGATGGTCGCCGGATCGAACACGACGATGTCCGCGAAGGCACCCGGCGCCACGGTGCCGCGATCGCGGATGCCCATCTGCGCGGCCGCGCCGCTCGTCATCCGTCGCACCATCTCGGGCAGCGGGACCAGTCCCTCGTCGCGCACGTAGCGACCGAGCACCCGCGGAAACGAGCCGAACCCGCGCGGATGCGGCCGGCCGACGGCGAGCGGACCCGAGTCCGGCTGCGCCCCGGAGTCACTGCCGATGCTCACCCATGGCTGCTTCAGCGCCGTCCGCACATCGTCTTCGTCCATGAGCGCGTAGAGGGCCGCGACGCGCCCCTCGTTCGCGATGAGTAGATCGAAGAAGACGTCCCACTCCGGCTGGCCGCGTCGGCGCGCGATCTCGGCAAGCGAGAGGCCGACGACCGACGTGTCTCCTCCCTCTCTCACGGCGGCAATGGTGACGCCGTCGAAGCCCGCTGCCCGCAGGAAGTTCTCCCAGCCGTCGTGGCCGCGCTCGATCTCGCGCCGGACCCGCGCGCGCATCGCCGGATTGGCGAGGCGCGCCAGCATCGCCTTTTCGCCGCCGTCATGGACCCAGTCGGGCAGACACGCGTCGAGGCTCGTTCCCGCCACGGGATACGGGTACGCCGTTGCCGACACGTCTATGCCGCGCGCTCGCGACCGCTCGATCCGCGCCACGACCGCCGGCATCGTCTTCCACTTCGTCTTGGTGGCGATCTTCAGGTGGAAGACAACGACGGGGATCGACGCACGTTCGCCGATGGCGATGGCCTCGTCGAGCGCCGTGTCGAGCCTGTCGCCTTCGCCACGGATGTGCGACACGTAGCGACCGCCGTGCGAGGCGGCGGTCCTGGCGAGCGTCACGATCTCGTCAGTCGATGCGTAGGAGCCAGGCGGATAGATGAGCGCGCTCGACAACCCGAACGCGCCCTCGCGCATCGCGCGCTCCAGCCGCTGTTGCATCTCGGCCATCTCGTCTGGCGTCGCCGGACGGTCCGCCATGCCGACGACGTCGGCGCGCAGCTGGTTCAGCGGCGCCAGCGTGCCCACGTTGATGGTGATGCCGCGCGACGCGAGTCGATCGAGGAAGCCATCGACGCCGGTCCAGTCGACGGTGAGACCGAGGCGCGTGAGGAAGTCGTGGTCCGCCGACTCAGCGTCCCACAACGCCGGTGTACTGCCCTCGCCGATGATCTCCGACGTGATGCCCTGCAGGATGTGGCTGGCCCCTGCTCCATCCTCGAGCAGCAGGCGCCCCGACTGGCCCTGCGTGTCGATGAACCCGGGCGCCACGGTGAGGCCCGTCGCGTCGATGGTCTCGTGAGCGCCGCGGCTCGCGAGGTCGCCCACGGCCACGATCCTGTCGCCCTTGACCCCGACGTCTGCCCGCACGGCCGGAGCGCCGGTGCCATCGAGCAGCGTGCCTCCGCGCACGACGAGGTCGAACGCGGGCGGTGGCGGCGTGCCGCCGCACGCACCGAGCAGCAGCGCGACAACAGCCACAGCACGAAGACGGGACACGTGGCAGCCGGGAAACGGGAGCGATCCGGGGCACAGGCAAACGCGCATCGTGTGCCAGAATACCGGGAATGTCAGGCGAATCTCGACGACGAAACGCGACGACGGTCGAGACGGCGTGCCCGCTCGACTGCCCTGACTCGTGCAGCCTGTCTGTCAGCGTCGAGCACGGACGCGTCGTCGGGGTCGATGCCGGACCGGCCAGTGCCACGACCAACGGCTTCATCTGCGGCAAGGTGCGCCGATTCACCGACCACCTGTACGGCGACCATCGACTCCTCTACCCCGAGATTCGTGATGGTGCCAAAGGCTTCGGAACCTACCGCCGGGCGACGTGGGAAGAGGCCATGGCGCTCATCGCGCAGCGCATGCAGGCGGCGCGCGACGAGTTCGGCGGTGAGTCGATCCTGCCCTACTCGTACGGTGGTTCGAACGGACTGATCACGCACCAGACGAACGATGCCGAGTTGTGGCGGGCGCTCGGCGCGTCACGCCTCGCCCGCACCGTGTGCGCCGCGCCGACGACGACGGCGGCGCAGGCGATGTACGGCAGGATGCCCGGCGTGGCCTATGAGGACTACGCACACGCGAAGCTCGTCGTGATGTGGGGCGCCAATCCGTCGGCGTCGGGCATCCACCTGGTGCCCTTCATCAAGGCGGCGCGCGCCAACGGCGCCACGCTGGTGGTGATCGATCCGCGACAGACGCCATTGGCACGGCTGGCGGATCTGCACCTGCCCATCAGGCCGGGGACCGATCTCGTCCTCGCGCTCGGTCTCGCGCGCGAACTCTTCGCCCGCAACGCCGTCGACGACGCGTTCCTCGCGGCGCACGCGACCGGCGTGGAGGCGTTCCGCGCGCGCACGGAGCCATGGACGCTCGATCGCGTGGCCGCGATCACCGGCATCCCCGAGCGTGCCGTCGCACGCCTCGTCGACCTCTACACGACGATCAGGCCGTCTCTGGTCCGCTGTGGGTGGGGGCTGGAGCGCAACCGCAACGGCACCGAAGCCGTGCTCGCGATTCTGGCGCTGCCGGCGCTGGTCAACGCGTTCGGCGTGCAGGGCGGCGGCTACACGCTGAGCAACAGCGGCGCGTGGGGCATCGACGCGGAGCGATGGCGCCGCGTTCCGGAAACGCCGACGCGCATCATCAACATGAACAGACTCGGCGAAGCACTCGATGCGGCGACCACGCCGCCCGTCAAGGTGCTGTTCGTCTACAACAGCAACGCGCTCGCGACGTCGCCGGACCAGAACCGCATCCTCAAGGGCCTGCAGCGCGAAGACCTCTTCACCGTCGTGTTCGATCAGGTGCGTACGGACACGTCGCGCTATGCCGACGTCATCCTGCCGGCCACGACCTTCCTCGAGCACTACGACATCGCGCGCGGCTACGGCAACTACGCCATGCAACTCGTGAAGCCCGTGATCGAGCCCGTCGGCGACGCTCGTCCCAATGTCGTCGTGTTCAGCGAACTGGCCGCACGACTCGGCGTGGGCGACGAGGAAGAAGAAACCGACGCGCTGCTGCGCGTGAGCGCAGGCCTACCTGAAGCGATCGCGACGGCCGTGATGGAGCAGCGTGCCGCCGTGCCGCCGTGCGGCCCGCGTCCGGTGCAGATGGTCGACGCGTTCCCGTTGACGCCGGACGCGAAGATTCACCTGTATCCGGAGGCACTGGCCACCGACGGGCCACTCTACAGCTACGAGGCCGATCCGGCCTCGCCGGCATATCCGCTCGCGCTGATCTCGCCCGCGAGCGGGAAGACGGTGAGCTCGACGTTCGGCCAGTTGCGCCGCAACGTCGCGCGGCTGCTGATCCACAGCGCCGACGCCGAACCGCGCGGCATCACTGATGGCGACTCCGTCCGCGTCTTCAACGCGCTCGGTGACGTCCATTGCATCGCGCACGTCAGCGATCGCATCGCCAGGGGTGTGGTGAGCCTGCCGAAGGGCCTGTGGCGGCAGAGCACGCTGAACGGCGAGACGGCCACCGCGCTGGCGCCGGCAACCGTCGAACGCCACTCGGGCGGTGCCTGCTTCAACGACGCCCGCGTCGAAGTGGCGCGCATCGTGGGCGCCGCCTTCGGCGACGCCGACCTCAGCGTGTACGTCCCCGCGCGGCCGACCGAAGTGCACTGACTCTACGGCACGATGCTGAACACGAACGACCCTGTCGTGGGGCGGTAGCACACCGTGTCGTCGCAGGCCTGGTAGCGCAGACTGACGACGCCGGGCATCTGCGTGTCGGCAGCGAGACGCGCCTGGCCTTCCGCTGTCAGCGTGAAGGCGTACGTGACGGTGAACGGTTTCATGTAGGCGCGAGACGACTCGCCCGTCGGCGGGAACACGTACACCTCTGACTTCGGATACACGACCTTACCCGGCGTGAGCCTCGACGCGGGTTGCAGCGTGGCGCTGAAGGGCACGTATCCCTTCTCGTCTGGCGCGTAGACGTGCATCTTCGGTTTCGGTGTGACGACGATCGTGACGGAGCCACGACCGTCAGCGCCGATTCGTACGGGCCCGCGCGCTTCGGCCAACAGGTGCGGCGTGGTCAGCCGGGGCCCGAGTGGCGCCGAATCGAGAAATGCAGGGGGGCGCGGCTGCGCCCCTGCCACGGCAGCGCCAGTCAACAACACGGCGACGACGACCGCACGAACCATCGTCCGATTACAGCACGAACAGACCGGGCACCGGGCACCGGGACGTCCTTTCACCTTTCCGCGTACGCCGTACGCCGTAAGCGGCCCGTCAGCTCGCACTCAACCAGGCGACGCCGTAGGGCGGCAGAGCCACAGACAGCACGCCGTTGGCCACCTGGTAGCGTGCCGTCCCGAGCACGTCGCGCCACACGGTGTCGTCACCGATGTCCTCGGCGCGCAGGCGCACGCGCACGCGCTGGTCGGTGACGTTGGTGAGTGCGATGAGCCGCTGCACGCCGGGCCGTTCACGCAGCAGGGCGAACACGCCCGTGCCCGCGTCGAGGATCGCCTGCGACGCATTGGGATGGAACGCCGGCTGCGCGATGCGGCGCCGCACCATGCGGCGCATGCCGCGCGCCACCTGCGACACCCAGCACTCCCGATCGTCGAGCAGCCGCATCAGCGACGCCTCTTCGTACGTGCGTCTGTTGATGCTGCGCTTCTCGGCGCCGTGCAGCACGGCGTCGGTGTCGTTGCGGGCGCCGAACAGCGTCGGGAGATAGATGCCGGGCACGCCGCGCATGGCGAACGGGATCGAGCGCGCGGCGAGGAAACGCGCCACCTGCAGCGACTGCGACTCGCCGTTGCCATCCTTGTTGAGCGCGCTGTACCACGCGATGTTCAGTTCGTAGGGACTCTGCGTACCGTCTCCGTTGGAGCGGTACGACACGAACCCGCCGTGCGCGAGCGTGCGATCGACGAGCGCCGCGACGTCCTCGTCGGTCAGGATCGCCCGCGCCCCGAGCAAGCCGACCCCATCGTGCGACGACAGGAAGTTGAAGTAGTTGGCCGTGTCGGAGATCGGCGTGAGGGTGCGCGCCCACCGCGAGAGCGTGTCGCACGACCCCGTGTGGAACGAGTGCAGCACCAGCGGCGGCAGCGCGAAATTGTACACGAGCTGCGCCTCGTCGGAGCCGTTGCCGAAGTAGCCGATGTTGTCGGCGTGCGGAACGTTGGTCTCCGTGATCAGCGCGACGCGCGGCGCCACCACGTCGAGGATCGCGCGAAAGAGCTGCACCACGGCGTGCGTCTGCCGCAGGTGCGCGCAGCTGGTCCCGAGCTCGCGCCAGATGTAGGTGACCGCGTCGAGACGGATGACGTCGGCGCCGCGCTGGACGTACGACAGGAGGATCTCCACCACGCGCATCAGCACACGCGGGTTGCGGAAGTTCAGGTCCACCTGGTCCGGACTGAACGTCGTCCAGACGTAGCGCTGGCCGTTGATCGTCCGGAAGGGCGTGAGGAGATCGGACGTCCGCGGGCGGAGGATCAGCCGCAGGTAGTCCGGCGAGATGGCGTCCTTCGTGCTGAAGGCGACAAAGAAGTCCTCGTAGCCCGGACGGCCGTTGAGGAAATGCTGGAACCAGCGACTGCGGCTCGACGCGTGGTTGAAGACACCGTCGAACATCAGGCGGAACTCCGACGCGAGCGCAGCGATGTCGTCCCACGACCCCAGCCGCGGATCGACCTCTTCGTAGTCGACGATCGAGAACCCGCGGTCAGAGGAATACGGGAAGAACGGGAGGATGTGAACCGTATTGATCGAACTGCGCATGAAGCGCCGCAGGAAGCTTGCCAGCACCTGCAGCGGCCGACGTCCCGGCGACGTGAGCAGATCGCCGTAGGTGATGAGGACGATGTCGCGCTCGGAGAAGCGTTCGGCCGCGTGGAACGACGCGTCGGCCGCAAGCAGCGCCGGCGGCTTGTGCGCGTAGTACACGCGCATCAGCCGCTCGAGATCCGGCATCGTCTCCTCGGCCACCTCCTGCCCGTACATCAGCACGAGCAGCTCCAGCATCCGCTGTCGCTGCGCGTCGGTGATCGCGAGCAGGGGCTGCGAGTAGTCGGGTTCCGACAGGTGCGGGAGCCGCCAGGTGTCCGTGAACGCCCCGGCTCCCTTCAGCGATGCTGCGGCCTCCTCCATGCGCACAAACGTAACAGAAGCGGCGATCACATTTTCGTCGTCGAGGCCGCAGAACCGTCATCCCGCTGGCGGGCGATACGTGTTCTGGCGCGCCGGTGCTCCTTGCTCCCTGGTGCGGGAATTGCAATGCAGGGACCGGCATGGCTGCGACGGCCCGCGCGCGCGTTTCAGTACCCGACTCCCCCGAGGGGTCGGTACGCGCGGCGTTCGGCCACGTGCGGCCGCTGTACATCCCGGTGCAGCTCGATGGCCTCGTCGTCGATTCCGTGGTCGACTTCCACCTGCACCTGCAGACCTCGCCCGGCCATTTCGTCCTCTTTCGCGGGCCCGATCTCGAGTTCACCACGACGCATCACGCGCGCCTGCTCGCCAACAACGTCCAGACCCTCTGGCTGAAGGGCGACGAGCGGCGGCGCTACGAGCACTACGTCGAGCGGCATCTCGAAACGCTCCTGTCCAACCCGGCGATCGCCACGCCGCGCAAGGTGGAACTGCTCCAGTCGGCCGCCCAGACGACGCTGGAGTCGGTGATGGTAGACCCGCGACACACGGAGGCGGTGCCCCGGACGCGGCGCGTGGCACAGCAGACCGTGCAACTGCTCGTGAAGGAGCAGGAGGCGCTCGGCCACATGGCGGCGCTGATGGCGCGCGATTACGACACGGTGCGCCACTCGATGAACGTGAGCATCTTCGCCACAGGCCTGGCCTACGCCGCCGGCGTCCGCAACGCCACGGACCTGCGCGACCTGGCCCTCGGCGGCCTCTTGCACGACATCGGCAAGAGCGAACTGCCTCGCGAACTGATCGTGAAGCCCGGCGCCTATACCGACGAGGAAATGGCCCTGATGCGGACCCACGTGACGCGCGGCGAGCACATCCTCCAGCACGACGGCCGCATGGGGTCGCTGGGCATGGTGGTGGTGTCGCAGCACCACGAGCGCCTGTCGGGCAATGGCTATCCACGCGCCCTCGAGCCACAACACCTCCACCTGTTCGGCCGCATCGCCGGCATCGCCGACGTGTACGATGCGATGACCAGCGACAGGAGCTACCAGCGCGCCATGAAACCCGTCGACGCCCTCCACCTCATGTCGACGCACATGGCGTCGCACTTCGACCAGGAGCTTCTCGCGCAGTTCATCAAGACGCTCAGGGCCCCCGCGAACTGATTCATCCAACTTTTGCCCGGCAGCTCTCGTCTAAGCCGTCGGATCCGTGCGCACACTCTTTGTCATCCTGAGCCTGTCAGGTTCGGCTGCCTGTGTATCCAACCGCGCCGACGTCCCGGCAGATCGCGCCGAGACACGCGCGCCGGCCACCGTGGCCGTCGCGCAGCGCGACGTCTCGCACGTCGTGCGCATGCACGGTACGGTCGAAGCCGAGAACGCGGTGGGCGTGGTCGTGCCGCGCATCCTCGGACAGAACCTGAACGCCCGTGTCGTCACGCGGCTCGCCCCCAACGGCGCGCGCGTGAAGGCCGGCGATCTGGTCGTCGAGTTCGATCGCCAGGCGCAACTGAACACGGCGCTCGAGAAGAAGGCGGAGTTCCGCGATCTCGAAGAGCAGGTCCACCGCAAGGTGGCCGAGCAGACCGAGGCGCGTGCCAGGGACGACACGGCCATCAAGACCGCCGAGAACGCGCTGGCGCTCGCACGCCTCGAGGTGGACAAGAATCCCCTGCTGCCGCGCATCGACGCCGAGAAGAACCTGCTCCTGCGCGAATCGAGCGAGGCCGAACTGGCGCAGCTCCGCAAGACGTACTCCCTCAAGCAGGTGGCCGCGCGGGCCGAGATCCGTACACTGGAAATCAGGCGCGACAGGGCGCGCCGCGCGTGGCAGCACGCCGAGGCCAACGCGGAGCGGCTGTCGGTGCGGGCCCCGCTCGACGGCCTCGTGGTGCTGCGCTCGATGTGGAAGGGTGGCCGCATGGGCGAACCACAGGAGGGGGAAGAGGTCAGGACCGGGCTCGGCCTGCTCGACATCGTCGCCGAGGGGGCCGTGCGCGTGCGCGTGAAGGTGAATCAGGCAGACGTGGCTGGGCTCGCCGTCGGCCTGCCCGCGAGCATCTCGCTCGACGCGTATCCCGACAAGCGCTTCGAGGGACGGCTGGAGCGCCTGGCGCCGGTGGCCACGCCCGGCATGTCCGAGAAGGTCCGCAGCCTCGTGGCGCTGTTCTCGGTGGACGGGCGCGACGCCGTCCTCACGCCCGATCTCTCCGCAGCCGTCGACGTCCGTCTCGGGTCGTGGTCAGGCGTGCTGGCGCTGCCGCGACAGGCGATCGCGTGGAAGGACGGCCGGCCCGGGGTGATCCGCGACGGTCGCTGGCAGGCGGTGACGCTCACGACCCTCACGCCATCGGATGCCGTGATCGCGTCGGGACTCGCGGCCGGCGACCGCGTGGCGCTCGCGGGAGGTCCCTCGTGACCAGACCGCGGCCCTCGCGCCGCGCGGCGGCGCTGGTCGTCGCTCTCGCCCTCGTCGGCTTCGGTGGCTGGCACGTGTTCGGCCGTGGCGCCGACATGAGCGGCGTCGATACGGTGGAGGTCACGCGCGGTCGCTTCGACGACAGGGCCACCGTCCGCGGCGAGATCCGCGCACTCCGCTCGCAGGCCCTGACGGCACCGTCGGACGCCGGCGAGCTCCGCATCCTCGAACTCGCGCCCAACGGCGCACCCGTCCGCAAGGGCGACGTCGTGATCGCCTTCGACGCCACGTCCCTTCGTCAGCGCCTCGACGAGAAGCGGTCCGACCTGCGCGCGTCGCGCGCCGAGATCAGCAGGGCCGAAGCCGAAGGCCGGCTCGACCTCGAGGCCCTGACCACGGGCCGCGTGACGGCGGAGTTCGACGTCGAGCGCGCACGCCTCGACGTCAAGGCCGGCGAACTGCAGTCGCGGTTCGACGAACAGAAGGCTCGCCTGTTGCTCTCGGACAAGGAACAGAAGCTCACCGAAACCGACACGGTGCTGGCCAGCGGACGTGCCGCGACGAAAGCCACCGTCGGCGGGCTCACCGGCAAGCTCGAACGCGCTGAAGCCGAGGTCGGACGCACGTCGCGCGGCCTGGAGGCCCTCGTCATCAAGGCGCCCACAGACGGCCTGATGGTGGTGCTCGACAACTGGCGCGCGGGACAGTTCGGTCAGGGGCAGCGCGCGTTCCAGGTTGGGGATTCCGCGTGGCCCGGTGCACAGATCGCCGAGCTGCCCGACCTGTCGTCGGCGCGCATGACGGCCATGGTCGACGAGGTGGATCGCAGCCGCCTGACCGTCGGCCAGGACGCCACGATCCGCATCGACGCCGTGGCGGATGCCGACATCCCGGCTCGGCTCGCGTCGATCGGGACGATTGCGAAGATGGACACGAGCGGCGGCTGGCCCCCGAAGCGCGGATTCGAGCTCGTGCTCGAACTGGCAGCCAACGACCCCCGCATCAGGCCTGGCATGACCGCCGTCGCGCGCGTGTCCGTTGCGCGCCACCAGAACCAGATCCTCGTGCCGTCGCGGGCACTGTTCCCCCACGGCGGCCGCACCGTGGCGTACGTGGTGACGTCACGCGGATTCGAACCGCGCCTCGTGAGCATCGCGCACAGGAACGACGATGTGACGGCCGTGGCCGCGGGTCTCGAACCAGGGGAACGCGTGGCGGTGGCACCTCCGGCAGACGCCGAAGAACGCCTCACCGCTCTGGAAGGACGCACACGATGACAGGCCGCGCGATCGTCGCCACGCTCATGACGACGGCACTCGGCCTCACGACGACGGCCTGCACGACGACATCGGGCGACGCATCGGTGCCGACCACGCAAGTGCAGCGCGGAGACATCAGCGCCGACGTCTACACCGCGGGCGAGTTCGTCGCCACCCGTTCGCAACTGGTCACCGCGCCAGCCGTCGGCGGCAGTCTGCGACTCGTGGAGGTGCTGCCCACGGGCGCGCGCGTCGAAGCCGGCACCACGGTGATGCGCTTCGACACCGCCGAGCAGGAGTTCTCGCTCGAGATCAGCGAGAGCGAGGTGGCCGAGTCGACGCTCGAAATCGAGAAGCTGGATGCCGACAGGCAGGTGCAGGCCGCACAGGACGAAGTGAACCTGCTGAAGGCCCGCTTCGACGTCAGGCGCGCGGAACTCGACGTGACGACCAACGAACTGCTGTCGGAGGTCGACGCGCGCAAGAACCAGCTCACGCTCGAGGAGTCGCGCCGCAAGCTCGCGCAGATCGAAGAAGACGTCCAGTCACGCGCCCAGACAAGCCAGGCCGCGCGCGCGGTGGCCGACGAGAAGCGGCAGAAGGCCACCCTCTCGCGCGATCGCGCCAGGCTGGCCATCGAGCAGATGCGTGTCACGGCGCCGTTCGCCGGCATCGTCGCCGTCCGCCAGAACCAGGATGCCAACGGCGGTGCGTTCTTCCCCGGCATGTCGCTGCCTGACTACCGCGAAGGCGACACGGTGTTCCCGGGCCGGCCCGTGCTGATGGTGCTCGACCCGGCAGCCATCAACGTGCGTGCGCGCGTGCCGGAATCGCTCGCCGCCAGCGTGAAGGTCGGCCAGAAGGCATCGATCCAGCTCGATGGCAGTACGCGAGCCCCCATCGACGCCACTGTCGCCACGGTGGCGGGCATGGCCGATCGCGGCGGCGTGTGGCGCGCGTCCTCGCAACGCGAGTTCGACGTCACGTTCAGGATGGAGGGCGCCGACGGCACCGTCGACGCCGGACGCACCGCACGCGTGACGATCGAAGGCACGCCGCTTCAGGGTGTCCTGTCGCTGCCGCGTCAGGCCATCTTCGATCGCGACGGCACGCCAACGGTGTTTCTCGCCGACGATGGTCGCTTCACACCAACGCCAGTCAAGGTGGTGGCGCGCACGCAGTCGCGCGTGGTCGTCGACGGGCTCACGGAAGGCACGCTCGTCGCGCTGCGCGATCCCACGGTGCGCGACGGCGACGCGCCCGCCGCCGCATCCGCCGCGGGAGGCGCACGATGAACGTCGAGGCACAGGCGATCGCGCGCGCACCGAAGCGTGGATGGGTGTCGCGGTTCGGGCCCGACGTCAGGATGGGACTCGAGAACCTGCTGGCGCACAAGCTGCGTTCCCTGCTCACGATGCTCGGCATGATCTGCGGCGTGGCCGCCGTCGTCGCCATGCTGTCGATCGGCGCCGGCGCGCAGCAGCAGGTCATGGCGTTCATCGAGAATCTCGGCGTGCGCAACCTGATCGTCGAGGCGCGTGAGGCCACTGACTGGCAGAGCATGCAGAAGATGCGCGCCATCTCGCCTGGACTGACGTTCAACGACGTGCGGCTGGTGGACGCCAACGTGCCGGAGATGTCGGCAATCTCGCCGCGCAAGCGCTTCACGCCCACGGCCCTGCTGCCGCGCCCCGCGCGCGACATGCCCGTGGTGTTCGGCGTGGCCCCGGCCTATCAAGCCATCGCGGGTCTCACGCTCTCGGAAGGCCGCTTCTTCGACGCCGAGGAAGCGCAGGCCGCGGCGCCCGTGGCCGTCCTCGGCGACGGCGTGGCCGACGCGCTCTTCCCGGGCACGACGCCGATCGACAAGCACGTGAAGGTCAACGAGCAGTGGCTGCGCATCGTGGGCGTGATCCGCCCGCAGATGGCCGCGCCGCGCGGCACGAGCGGCCTGCCGGCCGACGACCGCAACAACCTGATCTACGTGCCCGTGTGGACGGCGATCCTGCGTCTGGAAGACACGACGAGCGGCTTCAAGGACGAGATCGACGGCATGTACGTGCAGGTGCACGAGGCGTCGACGTCGCCGGCGGCCGCGCAGGCGATCAGAGGCCTGCTCGACGAGACGCACAAGCGATCCGGCGACTACTCCCTCGTCGTACCGGCGGAACTGCTCGCCGAACAGCAGCGCACGCAACGCATCTTCCAGATGGTGATGGTGGCCATCGCGTCGATCTCGCTGCTGGTCGGCGGCATCGGCATCATGAACATCATGCTCGCGAGCGTGATGGAGCGGACGCGCGAGATCGGCGTCAGGCGCGCCGTCGGTGCGACGCAGGCCGAGGTCGTGCGGCAGTTCCTCATCGAAGCGACGATCATCTCCGGCCTCGGCGGCGTGCTCGGCGTTGTCGTTGGCGTCCTGATCTCGCGCCTGGTCGCCTACTTCGCCGGCTGGACGACGGTGATCACGCCGTTCTCGGTGGTGCTCGCGTTCACGGTGTCGGTGGCCGTCGGCCTGCTGTTCGGCGTCTACCCCGCCCGCAAGGCCGCGCGACTGGATCCCGTCAAAGCCCTGCACTACGAATAGTTCGACTCGTTCCAGACGAGACCTCAGGTCTCGTCTGGACCTCGCTCACTACACGCGGAACGTGGCGACATGCACGTACGTCTTTCAACGCGTGCCTGCTGCCGTGGCTACGGGGCTCGACGCCCTGCGCGCCA
Source organism: Acidobacteriota bacterium (assembly GCA_020845575.1). NCBI lineage: Bacteria > Pseudomonadati > Acidobacteriota > Acidobacteriota bacterium. Next base: position 35,378 of record JADLFL010000061.1, read on the forward strand.
ATCCTCTCCGCACACTCCTCTCGACCGTCGGCGTCGTCATGGGGGCCGCATCGCTTGCGGCGGTGCTGTCGCTGGCCGACGGCGCCGAATCCTTCACGCGCGAGCGGATCGCGTTCGAGGGCATGCAGCGCATCACGCTCGAAGCGAAGACGTTCGACTCGATCGACGGCCATCGCGTGCCGCGCGCGAACTACCCGATCTTCACGCCCGCCGACGCGACTCAGGTCGCAACCGCGATCCCTGACGCTGATGTTCGTCTCGAGGTGACGGGCACCGCGCTGGCGGGCTGTCAGGAAGGCCAATCGTGCCTGGAACTGCCGGCAGCTCCCGATCCTGCGGTTCGCGCGGTCCGCCTGCTCGGCGTGTGGGCGACAGGACGCACCGTGGCGCCAGCCATGCTGCAGGGCCGGTGGTTCACCGAAGAGGAGATCCGGTCGGCGGCGCACGTCGCCGTCGTCACGAAGCAGACTGGCGATGCGCTCGTCACGCCATCGTCTGGCGCGGCGCCGATCGGGCAGTCGCTGACGCTGGGTGGCGCATCCTACGACATCGTCGGTGTCGTGGCCGACGGACCGGGAGCGCGCGACCTGATGGCCACGGTGCCGCTCGAGGCGATAGACGCCGCGCTCGTCGCCGTGCCGCAGCCACGCGCGCGGACGCTCAGCGTGACGGTGCCGAACGTCGAGGCGGCTCACGACGCGCGGCGGCGACTGGAAGACGTCGTGAAGACGCGCGCCGATTGGGCCGGACAGGTGCGCACCGTGGCGCACGGGCCCGAGCGGCTCGCGCAGGCCACACAAGGCATCCTCGTGATGAAACTGATGCTCGGCGCCTTCACGTCGATCTCGCTGCTGGTCGGCGGCGTGGGCATCATGAACGTGCTGCTCGCGTCGGTCGCCGAGCGCACCCGCGAGATCGGCATTCGCAAGGCCGTCGGCGCCCGACGACGCGACATCCTCGCCCAGTTCCTCACCGAGTCGATCGCGATCTCGGCCGCCGGCAGCGTCATCGGCGTGGTGGTCGGCCTTGCGGGCGCCTACCTCGTCACCGCCATCATCAGGGCGCGCACCGAAGCCTTGATCTATGCCTCCGTGAGCGTCAGCACACTGCTCGTGAGCGCCCTCGCCGCGCTGGCAGTCGGTCTCGTCTTTGGCACCTACCCCGCCATCCGCGCCGCCCGCCTCTCCCCCATCGACGCCATCGTGCGGGAGTGAACGGGACGGGCACCCACAAGGGGTGCCCCTACATCAACGCGGGGCCGCGCCAGCCCCCGCCTGCCATGTAGGGGCGGCCCTTGCCTGCCCTCTGTAGCTGCGCGGCAGCGAAAGAGGATGGCCGCCCGCGATGTCGCGAGTCATGACCAGTTGCCACGCCGAATGTCGCCAGTGAAAGAGAGACCATCCCGTCTCGTCTCACAGGAGGCTTTCACGTGCACATTCGATCGATGCTGACCGTCCTCGCGGCTACCACGCTGTTCGTTGCGGCGACAGGCGCCACTCAGGATGCTGCGAAGCGAAGCAAGGGGACATCGAAGGCGGCGGCCACGCGGACCGAAACGGTGGACAAGAACGAGAATCGAGGGGCAGCCCCACAGGACCTCGGGAACTTCGAGATCCAGCGGCTGAATCGCACGCCACACACGCCTCGGCCCGAGGCCAGGCCGTTCCAGGGGGGCGCCGGGGACGGACAGAGCATTCGCCGGGCTGGACCACAGAAGGCGGGCAGCGCCAGGGCACGTCCGTCAGATACGACGGCGACGAAGAGAACGCCCGCAAAACCCCGTCGGAAGTCGTAGCTGTCGAGACTCAGAACGAGAAGTAGAAGACGAGGTCGATGCCGTACTGCTCGATTCTTTGCGTGAGCGATCGGTTACCTGTTGTCAGGCCGTCGCCTTCGGCGACGTTACCCTGCAGGCGCAGGTAGTCGGCCAGGCGGTATTCCAGGAGGAACTGGGAGACCTGCTGGTTGCCGAACTGCTGACGGAAGCGCAGGAAGAGATCCTGCGTCACCTGCTGGCCGATCACGACGGCGGGATTGACGCGCCCGTTGGGATCGGTGGTCTCGACCTCGAACTGGTCGAGTGAGAGCGTGCTGCCGAGCGCCTCGGCGAGCGGCGACACCACGAAGCCCGCGGCGATACCGCCCGCGCGCGACGACAGGGAGTTCTGCTGCCCGGTCCCCAGTTGGTTGAGCGGCTGGTTGAACACGATGAGCGCGAGAATGTCGCCGTTGTCGAGCGGCGGGTCCGACGACAGCGACAGATCCGGCTGGCTCGCCGTGCCCTGGATACGCACGCGAGCCTCCACGCCCTGGATGACGCGCTGCGCCGTGATGTCCAGGCGCGGATCGATTTCCTCGTTCCCGCGGAAGAGAATCTGCCCGTCCGAGAGGATGTCGAAGCGACGCCCCTGGTACGCATACGTGCCGCGCACCGTCTTGACGGCGCCGAGCAGCACGATGGGCTGGCCCGCCGTCTTGGCCACGCGGAAGTCGCCGCCGAACGTCGCGTTGATGTCGCCGATCGACGCGCGCGCCACTTCGATGCTCTGCCCGCGCAGCACGAGATTGTCGGGGATGCGCACCTGGACGTTGAGCGCCAGGTTCTCGAACACACTCGCAGGCTCGGCGGCGGCTTCCCCGGTGGATGGTGCTCCCGACGCCGCGGCCGACGTCTGCGCCGGCACGTCAGGGTCCGGCGCAGCCGGACGACCGACACTGAACGTGTTCATGCCCGGCGCGAGCGCCAGCGGTTTGTCATCGGAGTCGAGCAGATCCGGTACGATCGCGCCGCGCAGACGGTCGGAGGGAATGCCCTGGTACTCGGCGCGCGTGGCGTACGCGGTGTCGGACACCTGCGGAACGATTTCGTCAAGCTCGAGGCGTCCGCTCGACACCGAGATCGTGCCCTCGATCGACGGCGCGATGACGGTCCCGGTGATCGTCAGGTCCGTGGTGAGGTCGAGCACGCCGAACTCGTTGTTCAGCACGCGGAAGTCCTCGCCCTTCAGGCGCAGCGTGACGGTGTTGGCCTGCTCGCGGCTCAGCCCGAGCTCCCCCTGCGCCGACAGTCGATCCCCCCGCGCGCTCTCGACGCCCAGTTCGGAGATGAGCACTCGCTCGTCCTCGAACGTCATGATGGCGTCGAGCTTCCTGTAACTCACGCCCGTCGCAGGCACGGTGAACGCGCCGTTGGAGACGAACACCACGCCCCGCAGATGCGGATCGCGACCCGCGCCCGTCACGCGGACGTCGACCTGCGCCTGCCCGCCGAGCCCCGTCACGTGCGGCGTCACGCCCTCGGCCAGCGCGATGTCGATCGGCGTGGACACGATCGCGACGTCGAACTTGTCCTGCTCGGACGGGGCCACGTGCTCCCCGGCGCGTCCATCGAGCGCAGTCCTCGGCACCACGCCCTTCGCCGTCACCTTCGCGAAGCCGTCCTTGTCGATCTCGACATCGATGTGCGCCAGCGTTCCGTCGAACGTGATCTGCCCGCCGGCGCTCTTCACGTCGATGTTCCGCACCCGCCCCTCGGTGACCATCACCTGGCCATCCACCAGGGGACGCTCGCGCGTTCCGGCCAGCGTCGCCGAGACGTTGAGCACGCCGTCGGCATCGACGTCCTGCGCCGCGAGGACGAGCGCATCGCCGATGTCCACGTTCACGGTTTCGACACGAACCGAAGACTCGGCATCGGCCGCCAGCCCGATGGTTCCTTCGACCTGCACGCGCTGCGTGCCGCGCGACATGTCGAGCGCACCGATCGTCACCTGCGCCGGCGTGATGTCCATGCGCGCGGTGGTCCCTGATGTCAGCGACCACGACACGCCATTGCGCGACACCTCCGCGGCGTCGAGCGTCAGTCGCTGCATCGTCTCCTCGAGCGCGAGCGAACCACGGGCCGCGAGATCGCGCACAGCGTCGTTGCCCGTGACGTCGAATCGCACGAGACGATCGGTGTAGCCGACGATGCCCTTCACCTCCGGCAGCGTCTGACCGGCGACCTGCACGCGCTGCCCGTCGACGGACGCCTGCACGTCGACGCGCTCCGGATCCCAGTCGGGCACGCGCACGGCGTACTGCGCCGTGACGGTGTCGGCCGCCACGAGATCCTCGTACGCGACCTGATCGCCTGCGATCGTGCCCGTGACGAGGACATCCGCGCGTGTTCCCGCGACTCGCCCCTCGGTGGTCGCCGCACCTGTCAGTGGCAGATCCGCCACCTTCGCCGGCTGCACGAGCGACGCGGCTTCGATGCGGTAGCGCAGGTCGGATGCCACGTCCGGCGCAAGGCCGACGACGCCGTTTGCAGACACGGTGAACCCATCGCCCGCACCATCGAGCCGGCGCACTGTCGCCTTGCCGTCTGCCACTGCCACGTCCGCCGTCAGCGTCGTGAACGGCACGCCGAACAGCGAGGACGCGTCGAGGGCCACGCTACCGTCGATCTCGATCGCGTCGATCGAGATTGCGCCGACGTCGGGGATGCCGACCTTCGCGTCGACGCGTCCCCTCAGCACGCCGCTCGCGACCGGCGTCCCCGTGAGCGTCTCGAGCGGGAAGCCCTCGATGGCGCCCTTCGCCGTGACGTCGACGCGATCCCTGTCGAGCGTCACGCTGTAGACCACGTCAGGCATGCGGCCGCCGTACGTGGTGGTGTCGGTCAACGTGCCGGTTGCGTCCACGCGCAGCCCCTCGCTGCCGCGCTGCTCGCCAGTCACGTCGAACGTCCCGTTGACGATGCCGGCGAGTTCGGGGGCAGTCATGGCCTGCACGTCGAGTGCCTTGCCGAGCCGCTGGACGTCGAGGCCCGCCACGGTACCCGTCGCACCGAACGTGAAGCCGCGCGGCGCGCGCGCGAACCGGCCGATGGTGCCATCAGTGAGCGACGCGCCTTCGACTGTCGATGCCGCGAGCGTGACATCCGCCGTCAGCGCACTCAACGGCCCCGTCGCCGTGTAGGTGCCCGTCACGTCCGAGTCGAGTTCGGGTACCTGGAGGTGCGCGGGCAGCTTCCTGAGGTCGAGTCCCGCGATCCGACCCGCGAGATCCAGCGACCACTCGCGCTGACGGCCGTCCGGACGCGTGATCGTGCCTCTCGTCGTCGCTCGCGATCCGTAGGCGACGGCTGACGCATCGAGTCCGATGCGCGCACCGTCGAGCCTGACCTTCGCCGTGACGTCCGTGGCGTCGTAGCCGTACGCACTCGCGCGCGGTCCCGTGAACGTCGCGGTGCCGTCGACCGGGAATCCCTCCGTCGCCGACGGAAACCGCAGGTCGAACGTCGTGTTGCCCGTGATGCGTCCGTGCGCCTCGTCCGACCCGACGATCGGCGCGAGATCGAGATCGGCCACGCTCACCGTGCCCGACAGGCCACGTTCCGGGCCTGTGGCGTCGAGCGTGACTGTCCCCTTCGCCTCGCCGGCCTCGGACGAGGTGACGTCCACGTCGAGCGCAAGTGCATCGAGCGTGCCGGACACGCCGACCGTCAGTTCCGGGTGCAGCGCCATGCCGCCCGTCGGGACGAACCGTTCGATCTCGGGCAGCGAGACGGGACGCCCGGCAACGCGCATGTCGAACGTCCACGGCGCGTCAACGCCCGTGCGCGTCATCGTCCCGCCGACCGTCACATCCGATTCGCCGGTACGCGCGGCAATCGACTGGAAGCGCCATCCCGCCGGCATGCTGACGACGCGGCCGGCGAGCGAGCGGAGATCGAGGTCGGGTTGCGACGCGCGGAACGTCAGGCGCCGGACGTCGACGCTCAGTTCGCGCGGACTGCTCGCCACGGCGCCTTCGAAGGCGAGGCCATCGATGCGGCGCGGAATCGCGTCGGTCTGTTGCCCCCCCGTCTCGCGCACCGTGACCTGCACATTCGTGACGCGGATGTCGGGAAGCGTGAACGTCGCGCGCGGGGCGTTCGGGTCGGCAGGTGGTCGAGGCTTCAGCAGGTGCGCCACGTTCCAGCCGTCAGCCGTGTGCACCGCCTCGACGGCCACATCGTCGATCGCGATGTGCTGCACGGTGCGGCCGTCCGACAGCAGGTCGCCGATGGAGTAGCGCAACTCCACAGTGCCGACACGCACGACGGTGAGGCCGTTCTGCTGCACCGACACGTCGCGCAGGCGGACGCCGCCGACGAGCGTACCCTCGATCGATCCGATCTGGAGCGAGCCTTCGAGCGCACGGTCGGCCTGCCGGATGGCGAGACGCCGCAGGCGCTCCCGGAACCACGCGGTCTGCGAGAGCACGCCGCCCACCACGACCAACCCCACCAGCAGCACCAATAGCACCGCGAGGGCGCGAACCGCCCGTCGTCCACGTCGCACCATCAGAACGCCTGTCCGATGCTGAAGTGGAAACGCCAGCGGCGCGGCTCCGGCTCACCGCTCACGAGCAGCCCTTCGATGGGCGTCAACTGGTAACCGATGTCGAACCTGATGGGACCGATGGGCGTGCGGTAGCGCAGGCCAGGACCGACCGAGACGCGCAGGTCGCTCAGGTCGAAGTCGAAGCTGTCGTACCAGACGTTGCCCGCGTCGACGAAGCCCACGATCGTGATCGGCCCGAACGCCGGCACACGGACCTCCGCCGACGATTCCAACAACGAATGCCCGCCGATCGGATTGCCGGCCACCGTGAGCGGCGACACCTCGAACCGGCCCCAGCCGCGCAGGCTCGACGATCCACCCAGGAAATAGCGCTTGAAGAACGGCACGCCCCTGGCGAGCACACCGTCGGCGTCGATCGTGCCGGCGCGCGCACGTGCGGCCAGCACCACGCCGCCGATGGTGGCGTACTGCCGCACCTCCGCCATGTACTCCCGGTAGTCGAAGTCGCCGGGCATCCAGCCGCCCGCCTGCTCGACACGAACACTCCAGAGATGCCCGGAACGCGCGTCGATCAGGTTGGGCGTCGTGTTGTGCTGCAGGTCCAGCGACAACGCGAGGAGTTGCCCCGTGCCGCGCCCCGAGTTGGGATTGAGGCCGAGCGCGATGAGGTCGTCGTAGAACCCGGGGTCGACCAGCGCGGCCTCGGAGACCGTGTAGTCCTCCAACTCGTTGACGAACGTCACCGACGCCGTCGTGATTGACTGCCGGCGACGCACGGGA